>DASZWG010000134.1:0-6922 GCA_035546675.1 Mucilaginibacter sp.
ATATTATACTGGGCGCAGCCGAACACGACATTTGCCGTGCGGATAACGATAGGTTGTCGAACATTTTGAAACAAAAAAATATTAATCACTGGCTGGACATACGCGGCATAGGCGAGCACGACTGGCCCATGTGGCGGGTGATGTTCCCGCATTATTTGTCGACGATCAGATAGATGTGAGATGAAAAAAGAAGTCCATAGACCATAGTCAATAGCAAACACCGGAAAATCATGGACCATCGGATATCGACCAATAGTGTTAAATATTCAGAAAACAGAACTTAATCAATCATACCATGAAAAAAATAGGCATTCTCTTCGGGCAGGAAAACTCGTTCCCGCATGCTTTTGTCGACCGTATCAACCAAAAGGGCGAAAAAGATATTGTTGCTGAATTTGTGCACATCAACAAAGTGATGCAGGCCGAGCCACTGGGTTACGCGGTGATCGTCGACCGTATATCGCAGGATGTGCCTTTTTACAGGGCGACTTTGAAAAACGCGGCTATTTGCGGTACGGCGGTTATTAACAACCCCTTTTGGTGGAGCGCCGACGAAAAGTTCTTTAACAATGCGTTGGCGGTAAAGATCGGTGTGCCGGTGCCTAAAACCGTCATCCTGCCGTCGAAGGAACTGCCCGACGATACTTCGGGGCAATCATTCCGCAACCTGGCTTACCCGCTCGACTGGGAAGGGATATTCCAATACGTCGGCTTCCCGGCTTACATGAAACCTTTTGACGGCGGAGGCTGGAAAGAAGTGTATAAGCTGCACAACAGGGAGGAGTTTTTCGAGAAATACGACCTGACCAAACAGTTTGTGATGATGCTGCAGGAGGAGGTGACCTTTGACGATTACTTCCGCTGCTACTGCATTGGCGGCAAGCATGTGCGCATTATGCAGTACGAACCGCGCAATCCGCATCATTTGCGCTATGAGCATGGCAAGGCCCCTGCCGAAAAGAAGCTGCTGGATACCGTGAAGAACTATGTGATCAAGCTGAACAAATACCTGGGGTACGATTTCAATACGGTGGAGTTTGCTGTGCGGGGCGGTGTGCCTTATGCCATTGATTTCTGCAACCCGGCGCCGGATGCCGAAGTGACCAGCGTTGGGCAGGAAAACTTTGACTGGGTGGTTGAAACGGCGGCAGATTATGCCATCGAGCGCGCCAAAAAGCATAAGGACGGACAAGACAACCTGACCTGGGGCGAGTTTGTAAAGACAGGCGCGTCGGGCGTATCTCTGCTGGAGCACGAGAAAAAAGTAGAAAAGAAAGCGGCTAAAAAAGATACCGAAACCGGTAAAATAGATCACGGCATACTGGATGAAGGCACGATAAAAGAAGGCCCGGTGAAGAAAGCTGCCGCCAAAAAGCCTGCTGCACCAAAGAAAGCGCCGGCAAAGAAATAAGCCAGGCATCACTAAACCATTAAACAATGAACGAATTTACCTTAGGCGTTGAAGAAGAATTTATGGTGGTCGACCCGGTGACCCGGGAGCTAACCTCGCACGATCAGAAGATAGTTGAGGGGGCGCAAAAGATACACGAGGACCAGGTAAAGGCCGAGATGCACCAGGCGGTGGTAGAGGTGGGGACACACATTTGCCGCAATACCGAAGAAGCGCGCAGCGAGGTAGGCAAGCTGCGCGGTACGGTCGCCATGCTGGCAGGTGAGCTTGGCCTGCGCATCGGGGCGGCGGGCACGCATCCCTTTTCGCACTGGCAGCACCAGCTCATTACCGATCATCCCCGTTATTTCGAGATCGTGGATGAGATGCAGGAAGCGGCTCGTTCCAACCTCATCTTCGGGCTGCATGTGCATGTCGGCATCCAGTCGCGCGACCTGGCGGTGCACATCGCCAACCAGGTGCGCTACTTCCTGCCGCATGTGTATGCGCTATCGACCAACTCGCCTTTCTGGGAAGGCAGGAACACCGGTTTTAAATCGTTCCGCACCAAGGTATTCGATAAGTTCCCGCGTACAGGCATACCCGATTATTTCAGCAGCATTGAGGAGTACGACCGTTACATTAAGCTGCTTGTCAAAACCAACTGTATTGATAACGCCAAAAAAATATGGTGGGATATCCGTGTTCACCCCTTCTTCGAGACTATTGAGTTCAGGATATGCGACTGCCCCATGCTGATCGATGAGACAATGGCTTTTGTGGCGCTGTTCCAGGCCCTGTGCGCCAAGTTGTACAAATTGCGTCAACAAAACATGGCCTTCATTACGTATAACCGGGCGCTCATCAACGAAAACAAATGGCGTGCTGCGCGGTATGGAATAGACGGGAAAATGATCGACTTTGGCAAAGAAATGGAAGTAAATACCCGTGCCTTAGTGCTCGAATTGCTTGATTTTGTGGATGATGTGGTGGATGAGCTAGGCTGCCGCGACGACCTGCAATACGTACATAAAATACTGGAACACGGCACCGGGGCCGACAGGCAACTGGCGGTTTACGAGCAAAATAATAACTTTGTCGACGTGGTGGATTACATCACAACACAAACATTAAAAGGAATATAAGCCCCTCCCAACCCTCCCCGGAAGGGAGGGCAGAAAAGAAGATGACAGACAAACCCGAACTCAAAGTAGCCATACTCGATCTTTATAACGGCATAGCCAACGAGGGTATGCGCGGTTTCCAGGATATATTGAAACGGTACAGGGAAAAGCACCGGCTAAACCTGACTTACAGTATTTTTGATGTTCGCCAGAAATGCGAAGTACCAGATCATAAGGATTTTGATATCTATATCGTTAGCGGCGGACCGGGGAGTCCGCTGGATACGGAAGGAACCGAATGGGAAAGGAAATACTTTAGCCTGGTCGATAAGCTGGAGGACCATAACCTGTCGGCCACAGCGCAAAAGAAGTACGCCTTTTTTGTATGTCATTCCTTCCAGCTCATGTGCCGCAAGTACAGGCTTGGGGTGATCAGCACCCGGCGTTCGCCGTCGTTCGGTGTTCTGCCTGTACACTTAACCCCGGACGGACGGACAGACCAGGTATTTGATACTATGCCGGACCCGTTCTACACCGTCGATTCGCGAAGCTGGCAGGTGATCTATCCTGACGAAAAGCGTTTTAACGAACTGGGTATGAAGCTGCTGGCTATCGAAAAAGAACGACCGCATGTCGATTTGCCGAGGGCAATGATGGCGATCCGTTTCAGCGATTATTTTATCTCGACGCAGTTTCACCCCGAGGCTGACGCCGTCGGCATGAAGAACTGGCTTATGAAGGAAGAAAAGAAAAATGAAGTGGTTACTGAGCATGGCGCCGAAAAATATAACGACATGCTCGAACATTTAGATGACCCGGATAAGATAGCCTTTACACAAGCTACCATTATACCCAACTTCCTGGACCAGGCAGTGCTGAGCTGGCAGGAAGCATAGTTGAATTTGTTGGAGCAGTTGTAATGGTTAAATACGTATAACTTTAGAAAGTTCTCCAATGGACCCGTCAGCCAGGAAAACCTTTAACGCTAACTTCTCTGAAGAGAAATACCGGCACTTTCTCCGTGCGCTGAATGACGGACTGGAGAAGCCTATCGAGTTCCGCGTAGCGGAAACGCCGGTGTTCCTGACGGATGATTTCCGCGATAAATTGCTGGCAGCAGGCAGGGATATTATCAGCGTAATACTACAGCCGGATTTTAAACAGCTTACTGAACGGGCCATCCCCGAAAAATGGCGCGTGGCCAATGAGAACGACCATCCGCATTTTGTTGCGCTGGATTTTGGCGTATGCAGGGACGATGAGGGTAATATCGTTCCCAAACTGATAGAATTGCAGGGCTTTCCGTCGCTCTATGGTTTCCAGGTGCACCTCGCCGATACCTATCGCAGCAGCTATGGCATAGCAAACGATTGGACCATTTATTTTAATAATCCCGATAAAAGCCGGTATCTCGATCTGCTCAAAAAGACCATCATCGGGCCGTACCAGCCCGACGAAGTTGTGCTGATGGATGTGAATGCGCCGGAACAAAAAACCGCGGTCGATTTTTATATCACGCAAAATTTGCTGGGTATCCCGGTTGTCTCGCTAAGTGATCTGATCGAACAAAATGGCAAACTGTTCTACGAAAGCCGTGGTACTTTCAAGCCGGTTAAACGCATCTATAACCGGCTGATATTTGACGAAATAGAACATGACCCGGATATTTTCAGCAAGGTAGCCGATATCCGCAAACCATTGGATGTGGAATGGATAACGCACCCCAACTGGTTTTACCGCATCAGCAAGTTCACGATGCCTTTTCTGAAGGGAGACTATGTCCCGAAGACAGCGTTCTTAAACCTGTTACACTCCGTTACGGACGAACACCTGCAGAACTATGTGCTGAAACCACTTTTCTCATTTGCCGGACAGGGTGTGATCATCGATGTAAAAAAAGAAGATATCGAAAACATCAAAGACCCGGAAAACTGGATATTGCAGGAAAAGGTAAATTATGAACCCGTGGTACAATCGCCGGACGGCGGCGTGAAGGTGGAGGTGCGTTTGCTTTACCTTTGGCCCGATGGTGACAGCGAGCCTACGCTGGCTATTAATTTGGCTCGTTTAAGCAAAGGAAAAATGATCGGGGTTCGCTATAATAAAGATTTTGATTGGGTAGGCGGTACGGTTGCCTTCATGCGAAAGTAAAAACCTTATACTAATACGCTTGTATATTCGTATATAAAGTATTTAATATAGTAATTTTGTGACATGAATATCCAGGTAATAGCTGTAGTGTTGCTTTTCTGCGCCGCACTTTTCTATGTGGGCCGTATGCTGTACAAGAACCTTACAACCAAAAAAGGCTGCGGTGAAAATTGCAAATGCGGTATCGATTTTTCGGATATAGAGCCAAACAAAACTAAATAATTTTATAACGGACGTTCGATTGGAGACAAGAGGTCGCGGATGTTTTATTAAGATCTTAAATCTGAGCAGATCAGAAAATCAAATCAATTTCTTCGCCCTGACACTATCTCTATCTCAAAGATCGTAATTCCCAAACTGATAAATGGCCGCAAAACAGGTTTTTCAAGCTGATACCCCCGGTAGGTGGACCCGTTTTAAATGGATAAGTCGCATCGTTCTGATCGTGCTGGCAGCCGCCGCAGTAGGCTCGGCAATTACCGTTACTTCCAAGCAATACCCCGACCTGCCCAACCTGAACCCGGCGCCTAAGAAGTTAACCAAAGAAGAACTGGATCAGTTAAAACGATCAACCAAGTTCAGGGCCTTCACGATAGATACAGAAAAGCTTGGCGTTTTGAAGCGGCGGCTGCACGAACACCAGTTAAAGCACCCCAATAATAAAGATCGTATCAATGCCGGATTTTACCGGGCATGGGAACCACAGGCCTACACTTCGCTGGTCGATCATATCGGAAAGCTGGATATGGTGGTGAGCGAGGGCTTTACCCTGACGCCTGGCGCGGATACGATAACCGCAAAGATCGATACGGGGTTGATCAACCTGAACAAAAAATACAAAAAGCCGATATTAATATCGCTCACCAACTACATCAATTATGACGCTGTACACGGTGGTTTTGACGATAAGGACATTTACCGGATCATCAAAAGCAAGGAGCTCAGGACCACTTTCATCAACAGCGTGGTAAAACAACTGACCAAGTACCATTTCCAGGGTATCAACCTTGAGCTTGAGGATATAACGAATCGAAATGATAAAGACTTCATCGCACTTGAGCAGGAGTTTTATCATATACTGCACCCACAGGGTTTCCTGGTCACTACAAATGCATGGCCCGAAGACGATCAGTATGATGTGAGCCGGTTGCAGAAATTTAACGACTATCTGTTCATCATGGCCATAGACGAACACTCGGAAGACAGCAACCCCGGCGATCTATCCAACCAGCATTGGGTTGAGGAGATACTGGATAACGTATGCTCGAAGATGCCAAGCGAAAAGGTGATCCTAACGGTGGAAGGGGGCGGCTGCGACTGGACCGAAAACAGTACAGGGAAATCGATAGGCTATCAGCAGGCCATCAGTTATGCCCAGGAAAATAAAAGCAAGATCGTTTACGACCCTTCATCTGCAAATCTGCATTATAATTATTACGACCTCGACAGCCTAGAGCACACCGTATATTTTACAGACGCGGCCACCAATTTCAACGTGATCCGCATGGCTGATGACTGGGCAACGGGTGGTGTCGCACTTTGGCGCCTGGGATCGGAAGACCCTCGCTTGTGGACATTTTTCCAGAAGAACTTATCCATCGACTCTTTAAGAAAAACAGGTATTGATCTTAAAAAGCTGGAGACAGTTGGTTTGAACAACAGGATCGATTATGCAGGCGATGGCGAGGTGCTCGACCTGGTGACTACTCCGACAACCGGGCAGATCGACGTATCCCTGGATACGGTCAATTACGACATCACCAATCAACGCTATATTAAGCTGCCCACCAAATACGTGATCAGGAGGTATGGTTATGATCCGGGTAAGATCGTACTGACTTTTGACGATGGGCCAGACCCGGATTATACTCCACGGATATTGGATATCCTGAAAAAAGAACACGTACCCGCAGCATTTTTTATAGTCGGCTCCATGGCTGAAAAAAATGTTTCCATCCTACGCCGAGAGTATGAAGCAGGCTACGAAATAGGCAATCACACCTATTTTCATCCTGATATATCCACCATCAGTTTGCAACGGGTCAACCTTGAGCTTAACGCTACGCGCAAGCTCATCGAATCTGTTACCGGTCGCAGTACCATCATGTTCAGGCCGCCATTCAATGCGGATGCCGAACCCCAAACACTTGCCGAAGTTATCCCGGTAGCCGAAAGCCGTAAACAAAGCTATATTACTATCGGCGAATCGATTGATCCGTGGGACTGGCAGCCCGGCGTTACTGCCGATAGTATAGTG
>DASZWG010000135.1:0-3415 GCA_035546675.1 Mucilaginibacter sp.
GAGCCGCAAACTTCTTCATATATTTCATAGATCAATTCGCGGTATTCCATCACGTAGAAGAAGCCCGCGGTGGCTCCGGTGTCGACCCCAAGCACACTGTTACAGATCAGGTGATCAGAAATACGCGCCAGTTCCATAATGATGATACGCAGATAATCCACACGCTTGGGAGTTTTAATGCCCAGCAATTTCTCAACCGTCATGTGCCAGCCCATATTGTTGATGGGCGACGAGCAATAGTTCATGCGATCAGTCAGCGGTGTGATCTGGTAAAACGGCCGGTGTTCGGCGATCTTTTCAAACGCACGGTGTATATAGCCTATGGTAGATACACCGCTTACAATACGTTCACCGTCAAGCTGGAGCACATTCTGGAACACGCCATGCGTGGCAGGGTGTGTAGGCCCCAGGTTGAGCGTTGATAGTTCGCTTTGCGGATCATTATCATCAAGCAGCAGGTGCGTTTTCATCTTTTATTATCTTCCAAAAAAATAATCCTTTTTATCAACCCGGTTCGGATCCTCCAGCGGGTATTCTTTTCGCATCGGGAAAACCGTCATATCATCTACGTTCAGTATCCTGCGCAGATCGGGATGACCATCGAATATTACTCCGAAAAAATCATACGTTTCACGTTCCATCCAGTTGGCGCCTTCCCAAAGTGTGGTTGCAGTCGGGATATGCACGTCGCCATCTTCCATAAATACCTTTATCCGAACACGTACATTGTTGACCAAACTGTGCAAGTGATAGATCACACCTATCTGTTTTTCCCTTTCGGGATAGTGGATAGCGGTAATGTCCGTCAGAAAGCTGAACTGCAAGGCCGGATCGGTCTTCAGGAATGTCAGAAGCCCGGTTATTTTTTCACGATTAGTCTCGAAAGTAAGGAGGCCGTAAGGTTCGGTGACCTCGGTTACGTCATTCTCAAACTTTGCTTTGATGCTGCTGAGTACTTCTTCGTTGGTAATCTTACCCATTACTGTATCCCGTCTGAAGCTAATAATTTCTGATATTCAGGCGTGTATCGTCTGCGTAATGATTCGGTCTGAACTAATTTCTGTATCTGCATAAAGCCGTCGATAACGGCTTCCGGACGCGGCGGGCAACCGGGTATATAAACATCCACCGGTATGATCTCGTCAATACCCTGCAATACCGAATAAGTATCAAAGATGCCGCCGCTGGAAGCACATGCCCCCATAGACAGCACCCAGCGCGGCTCAGCCATTTGCAGGTAAACCTGTCGTAAAACCGGGCCCATTTTTTTCGAGATTGTGCCCATCACCATCAACAGGTCAGCCTGGCGGGGCGAGAAGCTTAATCGCTCTGCACCAAAACGCGCCAGGTCGTAATGAGGCGACATGGTAGCCATAAACTCGATACCGCAGCAAGATGTAGCGAAAGGAAGCGGCCATAAAGAGTAGGAGCGCGCCATCCCTATTACCTTATCTACCGAAGTAGCGAAAAAACCTGCTCCTTCAACACCGGGAGGTGCGTCCACTATTTTAATATCACTCATGATCTACATAAATAGATGTAACGGTACCGGCAACCGGTAACGCCACAAATTTATAACAAATACCTACGTAAATATAACGCAGGGGCATCGGGTAGCGTATTTAGAATCAATCTAAACTCAGTCCCAATCCAGCGCCCCTTTTTTGATAACGTATATAAATCCAAGCAATAAGGTTGCCATGAAAATGAACATTTCGACCATGCCCTGCTGACCAAGCGCCCTGAAATTGACCGCCCAGGGATACATGAAGATCACTTCCACATCGAACAGGACGAACAGGATAGCCACCAGGAAATATTTGATGGACATAGGTGTGCGGGCATTGCCGATAACCTCGATACCCGATTCAAAAGGGGTAAGTTTGTCGCTTGTCTTACGTTTGGGGCCGAGCTTGTGTGTAAAATACATGGTGGTGACCACGAAGCCGACCGCCACAATCATCTGAAATATGATGGGCAAAAAATCAATGGGCTTACTCATTTCCATGCTGCAAATATACTAATGGATAAGCAATAAAAAAGCCCCTTTTCAGGGGCCCGAAAATTTTAAGGATTATCTGCTTTTTCCGCCGCTCTTTTTCTTGAAGTAATCCAGCGCCTGCTGATTGGTTGGATCCAGATCACGCGCTTTGCCAAAGTTCTCAGCCGCTTTAGCGTCGTCTTTCTCTTTGTACTCATAATAAGTGCCGAGGTAATCATAAGCTTCAATGAGATTATTCTTAGTTCTTTGATCGGTAACCGGTCCGTTTGCTGTTGCTGTCTCAATAAATTTCTCATAATATGGCTTTGCCAGGCCCTTTATATTATTACGATCTGTTTCACGCATGTCAGCTATCCTTGCCCGATAAAGAAACACCGGTGCTATTGGCGTTGTTGCTTTTTGATTTACGTAACTGAAGGCGGAGTCAGCTTTGATTAATATGGCCGTATCAGCAGGGACCTTATTTTTGTTGAGTGCATAAGCAAAATAATAACTAAACCCTACATAAAAGTGATCTTGCAAGGTGGCTTTGGGGGATTTATCACTATATAATTGATAGTAATCACCGGCCTCCTCGTACTTTTTATCCTTAAAACAGGCCTCGGCTATCTCTTTGTATAATTCAACGTCCGTGCTATCCAACTGCACCGCCTTTTGCAATGTCAGGATACCCACCGAATCCTGGCCAGTTTGGATCTGGGCACGGCCTAGATACACATAGTCTCTGGGTATAATGCGTTTGGGATCTGCTTTGGTCATCCAGGTATTCATCGCTGTCAAGGCTTGCTGGTAGTCCTTATTTTCATAAGCAGCATAGCCGAGGTAACGATAAACACGCAAATTGGCGCCGGCGGATTTGGACAGATCAGTTGCAACCTGCTGTAGCGTCTTATAATCTCCCGCGTTGATCAGGAAGTCGGCGTAGCGCATCTGCGATTCAGGCGAATAATCTGTCAGGTTAATATATTGCTTATAATGGGCGGCTGCTTCCTTAACTTTTTGATCAGCAATAGAAGGCGTGCTCTGGGCCCAGCGCAAATCGGTTTCCGCCCATTCGCGATACGCCGGTCCGTAATTTGGGTCGATGGCTAAAGCTGCTTTGAATTGTTTTTCAGCGTCTTCGAAGTTGTCTGCATATTTCCACAATACACCTTCTGCTACGTTTGCAGCAGCCGATTTAGGATCGATCTGTAGCGCAGTCGAAAAATTGGTATAGGCGTCGGTACTGTTTAACAATACACGGTCAGCATCACCCATCGTGATATATATCTCAGGGTCCTTAGATACGAGGGGCTCGTCCCTGTCCCTTCTCCTCTTCGGTTTTTCAGTTGTCGCCTGTATACCTCTTTGCAATACAGCCAGTGCCGCCTTAGCATCAGCATTTGAAACTTTTCCATTCTCATCAGGCAGTAA
>DASZWG010000136.1:0-3185 GCA_035546675.1 Mucilaginibacter sp.
GTCGCCTCATCCAGTATCAGTATCGCCGGATCCTTCAGCAAAGCGCGGGCAATGGCGACACGCTGCCTTTGTCCGCCCGAAAGTTTAACGCCGCGTTCACCCACAATGGTATCGTAACCTTCGGGGAATGACATAATGAACTGGTGCGCGTTGGCGCGCCGGGCGGCTTCGATGATCTCATCCTCGGTCGCTTTGAGCTTTCCGTAAGCGATATTCTCCCGGATCGAACCGCCGAAAAGCAATACATCCTGCGGTACGATGGCCACCTGGTTGCGAATATCCGTCAGCGTGTAATGACCGCCCGGTTTGCCGTCGAACAATATAGCGCCGTTTTGTGGGTGATAGAACTGCAGCACAAGCGCGGCAATGGTCGATTTGCCGGCGCCGCTTGGCCCGACGATGGCTACCCTTTGTCCGGTCTTGGCCTCAAAGGAAACGTTTCGTAAAACTTCGATCTCAGGCCGGGAAGGGTAATGGAAATTCACTTCGTCAAAAGCGATATTACCTTCGATCTTTTCTTTGATCTCATTATTCTTTTCGATAATTGAAATGTCTTCGCCCTGTTCTTCCAGTATCTCCAGCACGCGTTCGCTGGCGCCTACGGCCTTTTGTAAGTTGGCATAATTATCAGGAAAGCTGCCCATGGCCGCTGCGACGAATACGCCATAGATCACAAACTCTGTCAGTTTACCGCTGTCGAGCGTGTGATGGCTCACCATGACCGATCCGACCCAAATAATAGCGACAATGGCCCCGAAAATACAGAACACGATAAACGAAGCGAAGATGCCCCTGAACTTTGCGCCCCGCACCGCCAGCTTGACCACATCCTGCAAATTGCCGTTATAACGCCCCGCTTCGAAGGCTTCGTTCACAAAGGCCTTCACATTGGCTATGCCTTGCAGCGTTTCCTCCACCACGGTATTGGATTCGGCCAGCTTATCCTGCGCTTCGCGCGACAACTTGCGAATAAAGCGCCCGAATACCACCGCGATCACGATCAGGACAGGTATCATAGCCAGCAGCGTAAGTGTCAGTTTTGGCGAAACGATGACCAGCATGGTGATGCCCCCGATGAACAGGATCGACTGCCGGATCATTTCGGCAAAAGTGGTGGTGATGGCATCCTGTATCTGCGAAAGATCGGCCGAAATACGGCTGTTCAGCTCACCGACGCGACGGTTGGCAAAGAAATTCATCGGCAGGGTGATCAGCTTGAAATAGGTATCGCGCCTGATATTGGCCAGCGACTTTTCCGCCACCTGCACAAACCACAATACCCGAAAATAGGAGACAATAGCCTGCGCCAGCAACACCTCAAAAGCTAGCAGCCCGATCTTGCCCAGCGTTTGCGGCAAAAAGTCATAAGTAGGTTTGCCGTTGGATATATTGATCAGTCCGCTGAGAAATTTTGGGAAAGCCAGGCCGGTAAGCCCGGTCAAAATTAGGAAAAAGAGTGCAGCGCCGAATTTAACCCGGTACGGTTTAACATAGCTGAGCAGCTTAAATACGTGCCTCAGGCTATTCCGGTTGATCTTTGCTTTGGGTAGTTCGGCCTTTTGTTTACTGCCGCTGTTCAAACTGCTTCTGCCTCTCGCCATTCACGCTAAATTGCAAATAAAAACGACAAAATTAAGTCGCGGCAGAGCGTTTTATGAACAATAATACCAAAATTGACCCAAGCATGAGAACTATGGCGATTACGTAGATGCGGGTAGCCTGCTGGTGCTTCGTTTCGGCAACATGATCGTCATTGCGCTCTTTTTTTAGCTGGTCGCGCAGGCGGTTGATCGTCGTCATATACCCCAGGCTGTTATTTTCGATCTGTTCCGATTGTGCCTGTGTTTGCTGCTGCTGGTATACGCGATAGCTGAGCAATATCCTGATCTGGTCGAAAATGCTGTCGTCTTCCTGGTTGATGTCCATCAGGATAGCGTTGGAACGCCTGATATCTTTTTTGGTTTGCAGGCCGAAAATGCCGGTATGCTTTTTCAGGCTCTCCTCATACTGGCCGAACTTTTGCCGGCGCTCGTCGAGCATGTGGTTTATCTTTTGCCGCTGAAGCTGGTAAACTAATGAATCGGGGTTGGTTTTTCCCTGGGTGTACGCATGGATATAACAAAAACAAGCCATGCACAGGGCAAGGAGCTTTTTCATAGCAGTTGTAAGGGGATCATTCAAAATCAATAATAACGGTATCCCCGAGGCTGAGACCCAGTAAACCACTCGCATTGCCTTTGTTGATGGCGATCTCGAGGTGGTCGCTGATGCCGAACAGGCAAAGTTTCTCTCCTTCGGGAACTTCGTTATAATACCAGCTAAGCTGGCTGATTGTTTCGTTGCGTTTAAAAGAAAGTGTAAAATGCCGGCCCTGCTGCACCTGGTTAAAGAACTCCTTGGTGATATTGGTGATCACATTCTGAAATGCGTCGATATAGATGACCGCGCCTTTGATCAGATTTTTTTCGATCACCGGCTGCAGGTTCATTTTTTTTTCGACGCTGCTTACCGGCAGACCGATGTCTTTCAGCTTGCCGCCGTCAGCCAGGTGACATGCCGCCTTCACAAAAATGTCCGCCAGCGGGAAGTGCAAAAACTTCAGGTCCTGCATAATGTTGATCTCGACCATTTCATCAGGTTCGGAGTCGAACATCAGCGAAAAAATGCCGTTGTCCGATCCCACAAAATAATGGTTGCGGCAGTAAACGGCCAGGTACTTGGTGTCTTTGCTAAAGACCGTGTCGATGCCGATGAGGTGCACGGTTTCGTCCGGGAAATAATGAAAGCTGTTTTTGAGGATAAAGGCCGCCTGCTGCACATTGAAAGGGGAAACATTGTGCGTTATATCGACGATATTGGCGGCCGGCAATAATTTTAAAATACTTCCTTTAAGGGCCGCCTGGTAAATATCTTTATCGCCCAGATCAGTAGTTAAAGTTATTATTGCCATTAATTATTCAAATATTTATTGCTAATCTTGTGCAAGCGTTGGAAGCTACAAATATTCAATTTTTAATTCATAAAAAGTCTGCAACTATAAAAAACGATAACTGTTGAACGAACTAAAAATATCTATCGATAACGTTAACCCCGCGGTATTGTGGGGACCTAATAATGACCACTTCGAAATTATCAAAAAACAATATCCCAAGCTGAAACTGGTAGCGCGAGGTAACGAGTTGAAG
>DASZWG010000137.1:0-5774 GCA_035546675.1 Mucilaginibacter sp.
GGATAATCGAATTGTATCTGAGTTAACGCAATAGCCGTTACTTTTAATAGCGATGCCAGCTGGTCGGAAATATCTTTTGCACCGATCGAAGCCTCGTTGAGCGCACCGGCGGTTTCGATCCGCCTTTCCAATTCCTCAAGTTTAGGATTTATCGCGGCGCTATTTATTGCTATTGCTTTCATGTCTTTTTTATAACCTATTTCTCCGAAAACAAGGTGGCCTCATCAGTTCCGGAGAAATAGCGTTTATCATCGGTAAACAATTGCCTCAGTGTTGCGTCATCGGTGCCTGCATTGTCAAAAACCGTCACCCAAACCGACCAGTTACCGCTGAAATGGGCATGGTCTTTTATTTGTTCCCTGAGTAAATTTTTCATTAACCCGGCAACCTCGGTATGGCCTAAATTGTCCATTGCATTTAACCGTTCAACTGCTCTTTGCGCCTCAAACCAAGCGTCGGTCCGTTTAAATATCCTGTTATCAAGGCGCTGCTGCACATAAGCGAAGGGCAGCCGCAATTCATTTGTGGCGGCATTATAAAACACAGCGGGCATGTTCAGCTGAAAAAAATCGATGGTGTTCTGTGCCCTTTGCACTGTTTCTGCATCACTTGCCGGATTAGTAGTTACAAATACCATCTGCGTATCTTCGGGTGGCCCGAAATTTCCCTGCTCATCCTCCTTAAACAACTTAACATTGCGCAGTTCATACAGCAAAGGACTTTGCACATTTGGAGCGAATGTTAGGTCCAGGTCGGGCCACAGCATATTATCCGCCTCTTCGGCGCTGATAACAGGTTTCTGAATATGACTGCGGCAGTCTGCGCAGATCAGCAGCAGGTCTTGCCATTGATTCAGGTCCACAGCCGGCTCCCATGCCGCGCGGTACCGGTAATGTTCGTTATGAAAACCTGTCAGCGGCATTTCACAATAAGAGCAATAGTTTCCAAGCGTGTCGATAAGTGCATTTTGCAAAATTCCATCTTCAGCCCCGGCCAACGTCACCGTGGCATCAAACAATCGGGCGGGTAGTTCTTTTCTTACTGGTCTCATGGCTGATGAATTAGGTAGTCGGCAATCCTGCCGCATTAGTACCCGGAATATAATAGGAAGCCTCCGCAGGATTGGTGGCGTTAATTCTTAAAAAAGTATAATAGGACCACTGGTTGTTTAAGGGTGGCGAAAAGTTATAAAATATAAAAGCCCAGGTGGTGAAATAACCCGCGCTCTGTACAGTTTCCGTTACCTGCTGCAGGATGAGCTTGTAAAAGGATTTGTCGTTAGTTGGGTCGTTCGCAAATGCCAGGTTCAGCTTTTTTGATGCAGCTATGGCCTGCAACCAGGCTATCGTGCGATTGGTCACCCGGCGGTCGGCAAATTCGCCCGCAACAGTGTTATTCAGGTTTACCAGGTTCAGCAGGTTATCTCTTCGCAGTTTGTCAACGCCGGCACCGTTCGATGCGAACTTGCTCTTTACCACAATTTTCGAAGGCGCTCCGTTAATATTGGCCCATACCTCGTTGTTTACCGTACCTGCATAGGTATTGTCGATATTCAGGCTGTTTGTACGCGGAATAATGTTATTGTTAGCCTGGTACAGATCCAAAGAAAAGCTTGTCATCGCGTCATCCCCCGTTGGCCAGGTGATCGAGTTGAACCCGCCGCCTTGTACCTGCACGTAATTGGGTACGGAGATTCCCTGTTGTTTGATAGCCCAGTTTTTACAGGTTGTGTAAGTAGGCTTAGAGCCTTTTACCGAGTTACAAACCGGGCATGCCAGGAAAAAATTCTGGTAGGTCAGCATATAACCCGGAAACTGCGCCTTTGGAAGGATATGCTCAACCGCCAATGAGCTGTCCTGAACCGGCATTTCGCAATAATCACACAGTTGCCCGAAATTAGCAAGCAGCGCTCCGCGTGCGTTTCCGTAACCTACTGTGCCGCTTGATGTAAAAATGGAAACCAACTGGTTAACCAGCATGGCCTGGTCCTTGTTTAGTTTGCCCCAACCGGCCTCGCCGCCATTAAAATAGGTGGCATCTTCTAAAAACTTCAACAATACGGCCATGTTATAGGTCGCTTTGCCGCTGCTTGGCGAAATATTTTGCTTGGCAAGCAGCGTTCGCGTACTCTGGCGCTTGATCTGTATCGTCGCCGGTATATTGTACGGTGGATTCGGGTTTCGGGTAACTGGTCTCATACGGTTTCTTTATTTATAAATGCCCCGTACCAGCCCATGGTGCCGGGCTGCTCCGGGTCGCCCAGTAAAGCCAGGTTGGTATTTCCCACAGGCGGGAATTTTAAACCCAAAATGCTCAACGCGAGGCTGGTTAATAATAGGTTATAGCTGAGTACCTTCCCCTGCTGGTCTTTCACGACTTGCAGGCGCAAGGTTCCCGAGGTTATCTTTAATACGTTTTGCAGGCTGAAGGTCTTGCCGCCGCCCGCCGACCCCGGGAGTCGGATAAATATGCCCACGCTTTGTGTGGCCGAGGGGCTCCAGGCCAGCAGCAGGTGCGGGGTAAAGCCCGCCATATCTGCCAGCGCACCCGGCCCGCCCCAGTGAAATTCCATGTCAAGGCCGTACCAACCTGAACCCAGCGTGCCGCCGATGAAATCAACCGGCGGCGTTACGGCTACGTATCCGCCCTGCGAAGGGGTATTTCCGCCCGTTCCCTGCACTATAGCGGCCGGGCTTAATGGAAAGCCCTGCGCGAAGCTGGCCATCCGAACCGTGCTTAACGACATATCGAAAGCCACCTGAGTGGGTGAGAAAACGAGGGAAAGATCCGTAGTGGTATTTTGCACCGTATTTAGTGTAAAGCTCACGTCGAGCCCCATATTCGAGAAATACAGCCCGCGGTTTTGGAGAGTTTCCTGACCGACTTCCGAACCGAACGAGAAACAGTCTAAGTTTGGAAGCGACAGGAAATTTACATAGCCGTAAAAAGTAAACCGGCTGTTAACGAAATCTTTGTCCGGATCGGTGGTATCCTTAATAGTAGAAAATGTACCGAAGCTGGCTTTCACAAACTGTACGTAATTGATGATGCGGCTGGTGATAAAATATTGGTAGGTGAGTCCTTTTTGTGTAAGGAAAGTGTAAGTACGGTGCCCGTCGTGGTTTTCATAATGCCCGTTGAACAACATGGCATAGTTGGCGGGCTGCCCTGTCCCGTTGTTCGATCCTGGCTTATTCAGTGTCGCGCTTTCGTCGAACCATTCCCTTGCCGTAAGTTCCAGCTTGCTTTCAAAGTTCACGATGGCCGAGTTTAAAAATACCACCTGCAGCGTCAATACTTTATACGCGTAGGCCACCTGCGACAAAGAGGGATCGGCACCCGCGACAGCCGATTGGCCGCCGCCCTGGCTGTCCTTGTAACCCGGATCGATATAGCTGATAAGGGCAAAAAGATTGCTCTTTTTAACCTCGATGGATGGGACGGCTGATGCGCCTATACTCGCCCCTGATTCGATATAATTTACCTGTACGCCCACATGGTGCGCATTCAGCAGGCTGATGTCCATTGCTCCAAGCAGGCCTTTCAGATCGCCGGGGAAACCGCCCAGGCCCACGTCCACCTTCAAAGCCAGCACCCCGTACCAGTTCGGGTCCTGCACGATGGACGCAAAATGAGCGTAACGGCTGTTGCTGGCGGCCATGGCTATGGCATCGGTACAATATTGTATCAGCCAGGTTTGTACGCCGGTAAGCTGGTCGGCGTCGTAATTGAACTGTTGCGCGTTGGTCCACGAGTTTACGTCCTGCGCCAAATCGACGATAGCGCCTTTCCTGAATTTCAGCAGCAGGATGTTTTTATGTTCGGGATCCTTATCGGGATCGCGCCTGGGAACATTGACGTTAAAGGTCCAGCCTTCTATTCCGACTACGTTTTGAAAGCCGCCAAGATTGGTATTATCCGATGCCACCAGGAACAGTTCATTGGTCTGAAAAGTATTGCGCAGAATATCGGGCAGATTGGTAAAGGCAAAATCCGTCAAAATTTCCGTGTTTTTAGCCAGCAAAACCTTTTTCCAGGCGCCGGCCAATATCGTAGCCAGCAGGCCCTGCGGGGTAGTCGTTACCACCGGGTCAGCCATTAAGCCCGAAGGCGCCAAAGCCAGCGGCAGCGTTGCCATCAATTTTTTCCGGGCGGCGCCAATGATCTGCAGCTCGAACTTCGAAGTATCGGCCTGCGAAAAACTGGCATTTTCTTTTTTCACAATGCCCGCGTATGGCGCCATGGGGAAGCAGAATGGCCCGCCGCCTGGCGTCATGGCTGTAACCTTCGCGGTCTGTGTATAATAAGAATCATAAACACCCGTCATAGTTCCGGGGCGATAAAGGCTGGCTGTAGCCGGGGCTGCAAAATAAAGCACGTCAGGGTTGCCGGTCTGTTGCTCCACTACCGCCCAACCAGTTGTATAAGTATTGTTCAAAAACGAATCCGAAACCGTCGCACGCAAAACGCCTGCCAAAGCAGCCGAGGGCTGCACCACCGGGAAATCCCTGGTATACGCCGCGTTGCCCGGGTAAAAGATCAGTTGGTCGCCTGAATTTTGGCCGTCGCCAAGCGTTACCTCTATGCATTCCGTCCCGGCAAGGCCGCAAAGCATTTTTACCTGTCGGCTCACCCCATCGGGAACCCTCAGCTCATAGGCGCCGCTGGGCGATAAGTAATAAGCGGCATTCCCGGTTTCCAGGTCAATACCCTGTTGGAATACCAGTTGCGCCGGGTTATCGCCCGATAAAACCGGGCTTAAGGCGATGGGCTTACCGTAAAGCGTTTTCCAATGGCTGTTTAATAAATTAGGATTTTGCTGCGGCAGGATTTGGAAACCGTCGATGGTCCCCGGAACTTTTTCCACCACAAAGGATATGCCGGTAAAAGTAAGGCTGCTTCGTTTCGGGTCGAGCGGGTGCAGCGGGTCCCAGCGTACGGCAAAAACAAGGTATCGGTTGGCGTCCAGGTCGAACATCGGGTAAAACTGACCTTGCCCGCCATTGATGCTGCTCACGTACATAAAGCCTGCGCTCCAGCCGGTGAGCGGGTTGGACGAAAAGTCGCTGATCATCGCCTCGCCCGAGATCACGCCCGACTGCGTCCCCAACACCCCCACAGTCAGGCCTTTTACTATGGATGGGGCCTGCGCGCCATCCTGTTCGGGGTACCCGAAATGCAGCCTGAACGCCGCGGCATCGAATGTGGCTGGCATCCCTGCGAAAAAAGGAAGCCGGTAGCGCCCAAAACCGGCTTCCGCATTTTCTGACAGTATGGGGGTGGCCTCTTTGTTTAAATTTAAGATCGTTTTTACACTCACAGATTTGCCGTCGGCCGTATTCAGTACCCACGCCGCGCCCGTATGCACCGGCGAATCGGTGAATGATTGCCCGGCCAGCGATGCGGCAAGCGCATCCAGGGCCGCGGTATCTGCGGCTTCGACCGGGTTCTCCAGGAACAGGTAAAAGCCAATATACGTACCCCACGATTCCGGGAGGCTAACCAGGGGGGGCGGCACCGCAATATTGCTCTTTGCAAAATACCAGGCAGCGGCTATAGCCGTATCTGCCGGGTCAGGCACGAAAAGACTGGTGCTCGCATGCTGCTTATACTGCATAAGTTCAAGGTTTACAAAACACTTTTCAATTAACTATATGCTAAATGCTACAATATTGTCTTCGTTCCAATTTCCGCCACCAAAGCTTTGCAGGGTTTGGCTGGTGTTTTCAGTCTGCGTTCTGCCGGCCACGTAGTAATATCGTTTAGTCCCCCCT
>DASZWG010000138.1:0-2747 GCA_035546675.1 Mucilaginibacter sp.
CGCGATGATGTCCTGCAATTCCTTGTAACGCTGCAGGATCATTTTTACGCGCTGTGCACAGTCATAATGCTCATCGCCCAAAACCTGCGGACTCAAAATACGCGAAGTCGAGTCGAGCGGGTCAACCGCCGGGTAAATACCCAGCTCGGCTATCTTACGCGATAATACCGTGGTAGCGTCTAAGTGGGCAAAGGTAGTTGCAGGAGCCGGGTCGGTTAAGTCGTCGGCAGGTACGTAAACGGCCTGCACCGAAGTGATGGAACCGCGTTTGGTCGAGGTAATACGTTCCTGCATGGTACCCATCTCGGTGGCCAGCGTAGGCTGGTAACCCACGGCCGACGGCATACGGCCAAGCAGCGCCGATACTTCGGAACCTGCCTGTGTGAAACGGAAAATGTTATCGATAAAGAACAGGATATCGCGTCCTTTGCCTTCGGCGTCGCCATCGCGGAAGTATTCAGCAATGGTCAGCCCCGACAGCGCCACGCGGGCACGTGCGCCCGGAGGTTCGTTCATCTGTCCGAACACGAAGGTAGCCTTTGAATCTTTCAGGTCTTCCATGTGAACTTTGGAAAGGTCCCACGCGCCTTTTTCCATCGCATGAAGGAAATCGTCGCCGTATTTGATAATGCCCGATTCGATCATTTCGCGCAGCAGGTCGTTACCCTCGCGGGTACGCTCGCCCACACCGGCAAATACCGATAAACCGGAATATGCTTTTGCAATATTGTTGATCAGTTCCTGTATCAATACGGTTTTACCTACACCGGCGCCGCCGAACAGACCGATCTTACCGCCCTTGGAATAGGGTTCGAGCAGGTCGATCACCTTGATACCGGTGAACAGTACTTCGCTCTCGGTCGAAAGATCCTCGAAACGGGGAGGGTTATTATGGATAGGTTTTCCGTTGGATGTATCCAAGTCGCCCAGGCCGTCTATCGAACCGCCAACCACGTTAAACACACGACCTTTAATGTCGTCGCCTACCGGCATTTTGATGGCCGACTCAAGGTCGTTAACCGGCATTCCGCGCAGTAAACCGTCGGTCGAGTCCATCGCGATGGCGCGTACACGGTCTTCACCCAAATGCTGCTGAACCTCTAAAACGATCTTCTGACCGTTGTCTTTGGTGATCTCTAAGGCGTCATAGATCTTGGGCAGGTGACCTTCAGAGAAGCTAACGTCAACTACCGGACCGATGATCTGTGATATTTTTCCAATGTTTGGCATATATAACCTGGTAATTTAAAAGATTTTGTGTATCAAAAATATATCTTACAAAGATGCTCTTATTTCGAGGCGCAAAGCTAAGATTATTTGGATAATTTTTAAAGAGTACCGGAAATATTTTTGGTGGATGGTTGAAGCCGGAGCATGGAATGAACTTAAGGCTCAAAACTTATGACTTAATATCAACAAGGGCGCCTCCCCAACCTGCTGTTGGGGCCGGGCTATCCGCTGTAGCTGCTTCGCAGGCTGCCGCTGCTATCCCTGGCGCGGTTGTCTGAACTATGATTTATATGATTGAATGAAGGACTATGATGCTCAACGCAAACCATGAACTATGAGCCCGTTTCCCAGCTCAGCACGATCTTCCCGATATGATCCCCGCTTTCCATCAGTGCATGTGCTTTGGCGGCGTCACCGGCAGGGAAAACGGCATAAATAATGGGTTTGATCTCGCCCGAAGCCAGCAGCGGCCAGATATTCGCCTCCAGTTTGCTGGCAATGGCGCTTTTGAACATCGCGTCCCGGTTGCGCAGCGTCGACCCGGTAATGGTGAGCCTTTTGCGCATTACTAACGACAAGTCGACCGTAGCTTCGCGGCCTTTCATGGTATTGATGATCACCAGTCTGCCATCAGGCGCCAGCGAATGCAGGTTGCCCGGTGTATAATCGCCGCCGATCATATCGAGCACCATATCCACGCCTTTCCCTTCGGTCAGTTTCAGCATAACTTCTTCAAATTTTTCTGTGCGGTAATTAATGGCTTTCGTGGCCCCAAGCTCTTCGCAGAAGCGGCATTTTTCGTCCGAGCCTGCCGTAACATACACTGTGCTGCCCAGCGCCCTCGCCATTTGTATGGCAGCCACGCCTATACCGCCCGATCCGCCATGCACCAGGATACTCTCGTATCGCTTCAGCTGCCCCCGGTCGAATACATTGCTCCAGACGGTAAAAAATGTTTCGGGCAGCGAGGCAGCTTCGGCAAAACTCAGGTTGCCCGGTATGCGCAGGCACTGCCCTTCGGGTACTCCGGCATATTCGGCATAGCCACCGCCGCTCACCAGCGCGCAAACCTTATCGCCAACTTTCCAGCGTGATCCATCAGAACCTGTCGCTGCTACAACACCCGCTATTTCCAGGCCCGGTATATCCTGCGGCGCCCAGGCAGGCGGCGGATAATTGCCCTTGCGCTGGTACACATCGGGCCGGTTCACACCTGCGGCCATAACCTTCACCAGCACTTCATTGCCCGAGTACGCGGGCGTGGGCCTTTCGGCCGGTTGTAATACTTCGGGTCCGCCGGGTTGGGTAATGATGATAGCTTTCATGTTTAGCGTTTAACCCCGATAAAATATTAATGTTTGTTTTGATCGTCAAATAGCTCAGCCAGTTTTTTATCCAGGTCGTTCAGGTCCCCTTCATCATAATCTCTCTTGTAGAATTTGCTACTGCCCCGATACCGCCCTATAATTTTGTGGCTTTTATCTACAAGCAATAGTAATGACGGAGCCATTTCTTCG
>DASZWG010000139.1:0-8929 GCA_035546675.1 Mucilaginibacter sp.
TATGGCACGGTTGTTCCCTCAGAAGAACTTTATCGGCATCGATTACAAAGGCAACCGGATATGGCGCGGCGCTAAAACAGCGCTGGAGGATGGCATCGGCAATGTCGGTTTCCTGCGCATCCAGATCGAAAGTATATTAGATTACTTCGCCTCCGGCGAGGTTGACGAGATATGGATCACCTTTCCCGATCCTCAGCCGCAGATAAGCCGCGAAAAAAAACGCCTCACCTCGCCGCGCTTTCTCGAAAAATATAAGCAACTGCTCAAACCCGGCGGGTACATCCACCTGAAAACGGATAATGACGGCCTGCACGCCTACACAGCCGAAAAGATAGCCGAACTTGCCCTGATACTACATGTACGGACCGAAGACCTGTACAATTCTGAACACGCGGATGAAGTATTATCTATCAAAACCTATTATGAGAAAAAATATTTAGATCATCATAAAAATATCAACTACCTTAAATTCTCATTTGAATAGCTCGTGCCTGATCTGAACTTTTATGAAATGGTATACCAGGTTGTGCGGCTTATACCGCCCGGCAGGGTCACCTCGTACGGAGCCATAGCCAATTACCTGGGCACCAAAGGTTCGTCGCGCATGGTGGGCTATGCGATGGGCGCATGCGGCGGCGTACATCCGCCGGTCCCGGCGCATCGGGTGGTGAATAGTCAAGGCTTGCTTACGGGCAAATTCCATTTCGGAGGCAACCTGATGGAACAACTGCTCGAAGCCGAGGGTGTTCGGGTCGAAAATGACAAAGTCGTGAATTTCAAAAAGCTGTTCTGGGATCCGGCTAAAGAACTGGAACTTTGAGCTTAGTCGTAACGGTGCCGTTCAAGATCATATTCAGACTGACCCGTAATGATCTTTTTCTGCTTCTCCACATCAGTATCTAAATGATGATCGTAAATGCTGTCGGTTAGTTTGATATCGCGTTCCTTATCCCTTTCGGCATAATACTCGTTCGCTTCGGCAGTTTTGGCTATTGCAACGTCATACGGCCCCTTAGCCGACATCAGCTTGACGAACACCGGTAAACACTCAAATAAGATAAACAGCCACCCGATGAATGAAATGGCCAGGTAAGTATCCAGGTCGCGTGTGCCGTTCTCGTTATAAGTGAGCTGCCCCAGCGCCCAGTTACGGTCGGCAAAGCCGGCCACATTGGCGAGGCTGTCCAACTGCTGTTTATTAAACATACGCACATCATTCACTCCTTCGTAATCCTTTCGGGCCTCCAGGTAGTTGTTCATATCACCCAGGTCGCCGGTCACCGTTTTCAGCCTGTCCTCCTTTTCCTGCAGTACGGCTTCCTTCTGTTTGGCATAGGTCCCGAAGCCTACTATGCCCGACGTCTGATTAGTCTTATCGCCGAACACTTCCTGGTTCAGCACATAACGAGATTGGTTGATATCTTTTTCCAGTGAGTCCTTTTCCTTCTTCAGGTCCTTA
Source organism: Mucilaginibacter sp. (assembly GCA_035546675.1). Taxonomy (GTDB): domain Bacteria; phylum Bacteroidota; class Bacteroidia; order Sphingobacteriales; family Sphingobacteriaceae; genus Mucilaginibacter. Next base: position 1,460 of record DASZWG010000139.1, read on the forward strand.
TCCCGGCCTATCTCCATCGCGTATTTTTCGTTGTAGGCCTTTTCGAGCGTATCGATCTTTCGGTTCTGCCCCTTCAGGTAAGCGGTTTTGAGTTTCTGGCGTATTTCTTTGTCAAATATTTTCAGTTCGAGCGGGCGCGATATTACAATGCCGATCATAATGGCCAGCAGGATACGCGGCGATGCCTGTAAGATCTGCTGATTGGTAGTGCCCTGCTTATTGATGCTTGACACGATGTACCGGTCCATATTAAATATAGCGAAGCCCCAAAGCAGACCGAAAAGGATAGCAAAGCCAACGGCAAACGGGCTGCCGTTGAAAACGAAATACATGGCGTAACCACCCGAAAGCGACGCGAACACCGCTGTAAAAAATATGGTGGCCCCTATACCTACAAATTTATTATGCTCGATAGGGTATTTTTTTAATGTACCGATGTGCGCTCCCGAACAAAACCAGAAGAAACGGGTGATTTTTTTCATTTAGTGTTTTTAAAGTGCTGAATTTGCCGATGAACAATTAAAACCGCCTGATGTTCACGCAATTCATAAGCAGAATGTAAATTTTATACAAACATATATAACAACGCGCATATTAACTGATTGTTACAAAATTTATGCTGAATTAATTACGGCAGAAAAAGCTACCTTTGACCGAAATACAGTACAACCATGAAAGAAACAACCGTACAGGAACTGAAAGAAATGATGGATAACCACGAGGACTTCCAGTTGATCGATGTCCGCGAGGATTTTGAATATGAAATGTCGAACCTGGGGGGCACACTTATTCCGCTGGGCGGCATCCTGATCGAGGCCGACAAGATCGCCCGCGATAAACCGGTTGTTGTAATGTGCCGCAGCGGCCGCCGAAGCGCAGCAGCCATTATGCAGCTCGAGCAGCAATTTGGCCTCAGCAATCTTTCCAACCTGCAGGGCGGCATCCTGGCATGGGCCGACGAAATTGATCCGACCATTCAAGTTTATTGATCATGGGGTTAAAACTGTTTTTGAACGTTTTATATAATATTGGCATTTTCGTATGCCTTGTGCTGATCTACAACGGCTTTAAGGATAAACACTATGAATACATCGCCGCAGGCATTCTTTTCGGCGCTGTGCTGGTTTTTCTGAAGATACGCCTATTGAAAGAAGTACGCGAGGCGCAAAAGAAACGCTAACCACCGGACTATAACCTATATTGCCTGAGACCTTCCGGGTCATCACCTGGCACGCCATCCTTCTCTCTTTTACTTATTTATCTGCCTTCTGAAATAAGGGCACCTATTAAAAGGGTGTTTTTGTTTTATATTCAATTTTCGAGCGTTTCCATCAAAAATTATCACTATTTCATCAAATTTCAGGTGTAAAATACCAGAATTTTAGCTTTTTTGACTAAAAACCATCGTTTTTGCGGCAGAAATCTTCAAAAAAGCGAAAACATAATCTTCAAAACTATTTCCGCTTAGGCCCTGCTATTATATTTCTCCGAGGACTTACACATTAATTAAGCATTAGGCAATTATTAACACTAAGTTTTATAATTATGCGAATTTTTGATATTCAATAATTTATAAAATTTAAAATTCTTTCAAAAAATTAAGAATAAATCGTTCTTTTTTTAAAAAAATCATAAAAATGATAATTTTTTGTCATTTTTGTTAGGAAAAATTCGTTTGAGAAGACACTTATTTTTTATTTTAGTAAAATCATTGGTGAAAAACATAATATAAGAAAGGAAAAACTGAAAAAACAATCAAATCACATAAACAATCACTTAACTTATCCTTTAAAACTATGAAATTTAAAAAAATCCAAAAGAAAATCCCATTAATGCTCCTGTTAGGGGTAGTATTGGTCATGCTTCTTTCTGTTTTTCACCCAACACACGCATTTGCGCAGGATCCTGCAGGTTTAAAAACCGGCACGATCAGCGATGTTCCGGCCGCTAAAGCCGGTTCGCCTACCGCGGCTGAAATTGGCGACTCGGTAGGACACAACAAAATTGCCATCAACATCATGTGGACCTTGATCACAGGCTTCCTCGTGATGTTCATGCAGGCTGGTTTCGCCATGGTTGAGACCGGCTTTACACAAAAGAAAAACGTAGCCCACACTATGGCCATGAACTTCATGGTCTACGGTATTGGCCTATTAGGCTTCTGGATATGCGGTTTTGCCTTCATGTTCGGCGGCGGCCTTAATGTAGCAACCCTTGGCGGTGCACCCGGCGTTACAAGCCATGAGGTAACCGTACACTTGTTCGGTCACGATTTCGGACTGATCGGGTCGGTAGGTTTCTTCCTGGGCAGCAAAGTGTACGATGTGGGTATCTTCACCCTATTCCTGTTCCAGATGGTATTCATGGATACAACCGCTACTATTCCTACAGGCGGTATGGCTGAAAGGTGGACCTTCAAATCTTTCATTATCTACGGCTTCTTTATTTCGATGGTGGTTTACCCCATCTTCGGCAACTGGGTATGGGGCGGCGGCTGGCTTTCACAGCTGGGCGTTAACTTCGGTTTAGGCCACGGCCATGTCGACTTTGCAGGATCGTCTGTAGTACACATGGTTGGCGGTGTTGCAGCTCTTGCAGGCGCCAAAGTGATCGGACCACGTATCGGGAAATATAATAAAGACGGCTCAGCTAATACTATACCTGGTCATAATATACCGATGGCCCTGGTAGGTACATTCATCCTTGCTTTCGGATGGTTTGGTTTCAACCCCGGATCGACCCTTTCGGGTACCGACCTGCGCATCAGCGTAGTTGCTGTAAACACGCTGCTCGCCAGCGGTGCAGGTGCATTCGGCGCTTTGCTTTACATGTATGTAAAAGGCAACAAACCCGATCCGGGTATGCTGGCTAACGGTATGCTTGCCGGCCTCGTGGCTATCACTGCTCCCTGTGCTTTTGTAAACTCGCTTTCAGCCGTGATCATCGGGCTGGTAGCCGGTGTACTGGTGATCGTGGTTTACAACTTTGTAGATACCAAATTGAAGATCGACGATCCGGTAGGCGCATTTGCTGTACACGGTGCAAACGGCGCCTGGGGCGTACTCTCGCTGGGTCTTTTTGCTGACGGCTCTTACGGCGACGGCTGGAACGGCGTTCCCGGAACTGTAAAGGGGCTGTTCTACGGCGCGCCCAAGCAGTTTGTGGCCGAGTTGATCGGTACTATCACCTGCTTTGTATTTGTATATGTGGTGATGTATATCTGGTTCAAACTGTCTGACAAAATATTCAAACTGCGTGTACCTGAGCAGGTTGAGATCGATGGTCTCGACATTCCGGAAATGGGTGTACACGGTTATGTTGACTAATAGAAATAAAAATGAAATGATCCTGTGCGGTAAAAGCACAGGATCATTTAAAGGTTGAAAACAATATAAAATAAACTGCCATGGAAAAGATTCTGAAGAAAGCTATCAACCCGCTCCGTATTCTGATCAACGACAGCCGTTTTACCGGCATCATGCTGATCACCTGTACCGTTGTCTCGATTTTGCTGGCCAATTCTTCCGGATCTTCGGCGTACAAAGCGCTATGGGATCACCAATTTCTGCCCCAAAATATGCCCATACGCGTACCGGGAAGCTTCCTGGGCCTGATCAACAACTTCATGATGGCCTTCTTTTTCCTGATGGCCGGGATGGAAATCAAACGCGAGCTGGTAAATGGGGAATTATCCTCGTTCAAAAAAGCTGTACTTCCTTTCGGAGCAGCCTTAGGCGGCATGGTAGTGCCTGCGCTTATTTTTATGTTCTTCAACCTGCACACCAATTACAGCAACGGCTGGGGCATCCCTACTGCCACCGATATTGCATTTTCAGTTGGTATAGCCTCGCTGCTGGGTAACCGTGTTCCCGTAGGACTTAAAATTTTACTGATGGCTCTTGCCATTATTGACGACCTGGGCGCCATTGTGGTGATCGCCCTGTTCTACGGCGGGCATATCAACTGGCTGTTCCTGGGCCTTACCGCCCTGATCTATGGCGGACTGCTGGCCTGCAACTATCTCAAGGTTAAACCGGGCATGCTGCAGATCATTCTTTCGATAGCATTATGGATCAGCCTGTTCAATTCGGGTGTCGAAGCCAGTATCGCAGGCGTGCTTGTTGCATTCGCCATGCCGATCGAAGTGCTGCCCCGTATTGAAAAAGCCATTCACGGTTATGTGAACTTCCTGATACTGCCTTTGTTTGCATTGGCTAATACGGCCATATTATTGCCTTCAAGCCTTGCCGGTTCTTTTGATTCCACACTTGCTTTAGGCATTATAGCCGGATTAGTGATCGGTAAGCCTGTGGGCATATTCCTGTTCAGCAGGGTGTTGGTTGCCACCAAAATAGCAAGCCTGCCCCGCAATGTTCAGTGGAAACAATTGTTTGGCATGGGTACGCTGGCCGGTATCGGCTTTACGATGTCGATCTTTACGACCATGCTTGCATTCGGGAACGAATCATTCCGTGATATTGCCAAGGTTTCCATCCTCACCAGCGTGGTGCTATCGCTTGTATTCAGCATGGTTTACTTTATGGTGCTCAATGTACGCGAATCTATCGCCGGGCATCTTTCGGAAGAATTTGCCGGAAGCCCTGTTGGCGAACCGGTGATGGAGCTCAACTGATCGCCCCCCTTTTAAATTATACGCCCTCTTTATATCTTTTACCCATGAAGATCATAGAGAGGGCTTTTTTATGCCCAGCCCGGGCGCATCGCTCAGCGCCCATTTGCCATCCGCAAAGGCTGGCACTTCGAAAGGATTATTGCTTACCAGCATAGGCCCGTCCAGGTCGGCCCAGTCGCATTGCGGGGCCAGCGCAGCGGCAGCAAGCGTAGCGCAACTGGTCTCGCTCATGCAGCCGATCAATACTTTTAACCTCAATTCCCTTGCCATTCCGATCATTTTCTGTGCTTCATACATCCCGGCCGATTTCATCAGCTTTACATTGATGCCCGTGTAAACGCCTTTGGCTTTCTCCACGTCCGGCAGGCGCTGCACCGCTTCATCGCCGATGGTCGGCAGCGGGCTTCGCTCCGTAAGCCAGGCATTGCTATCCGGGTCGGTTTTGGGCATTGGCTGTTCGATCAAGACCACACCCTGTTCCTTCAGCCAATGTGTTGTATCAAGCGCGTATTCGCGGTCGGTCCAGCCCTGGTTGGCGTCCACGTACAGGGGCAAACCGGTGACAGAACGTATTGTTCGTATCAGTTCCTTATCGTTATCCCGTCCCAGCTTTACCTTGATCACCTTACAACCCTGCGCATCCTGCACTTTTTTTACCAGAACCTCCGGCGTATCGATGCCGACGGTATAACTGGTCATCGGCATTAGGGCCGGATCGCTGCCCAGCAGCTTCCAGCAGGACTGCTGCTTTAATTTACCCTCCAGGTCGTGCAGGGCAATGTCGATGGCCGCTTTAATGGCCGGGTTACCGGGCGCGATGCTGCCTAAATATTGGATGATCTGTTCGTAATCAAAAGGAAACTTAAATTCAGAAACATCGACCTTACTTAAAAAATCAGCCGCGGTTTGCGGACTTTCGCCCATATAAGGCACCATAGAAGCCTCTCCATAGCCGGTATATCCGTCATGACTCAGTTGCAAAAGCATTAAAGGGGTAGATGTGCGCGAGAATTTGGCGATGGTAAAAGGGTATTTCAGCTCAAGCTCGTAGGGCCGGTAAGTCAGTTCCATGTTAAAATCCAAAGCTAAAATATTCGGAACAATTTCCTGCTTATCTTTGCGCCCATGCCGGCAGAAATTTACTACCCTTTCCGGAGCTTCAATTTCAGCAACCGAACCTGCTTTTTGAGCGGGCAGGCGCTGACATCCGAAGAAGAAAAGATACCCGTATTCCCGGCCTGGCTCATGAGCCGGCATGGGCTCACCGATCAGCCCTTTAAACTGCTCGACGAGAACGTAACCACTTACAAGGACCTCAAAGTTCCCTGTTCTGCAACGATCAGCGAGCAATTTCTTGAACCATTGGAAGCGGAAATAGCCGCGGCATTCGGCCGGGGCTATGATGCGGTAAAAGAACTGGACGAGCTAAAGCTGTTCCGCTGGGCGGGTAAGCTGCTATACGGCATCATTTTTAATGAAATGCAGGCGGGAATAACCGCACAGCACACCCAGGGCCAGGAGTTCAATATTTCGCAATCGCTTATCCACAAATTCAGCAACCTGCACCTGATGCTGCAGAGCCTGTACCTGCCGGTGATCTTTGAAGATTTCAAACCCTTCAGCCTGTTTTTGTTTAGGGTGAATAACGCCCAAAACGAGTTCGTTTACCGCGATGAGATCAATACGCTTATCTTTTCGCTACGGGTAAAAGATTTCGGGATGGCGCTCTGCCTGCAGGATAACGGCGTGAACCGTAATTATCACCGTGAACTACTCAAAAAGATCGGCGATCATCCCTTGCATCCCATCCAGTTCGAGGAGATCAATGCGCGTCTGTTTTACTCGGCCTACCTTTTCAATCGTCTGCCCGAATACAACGTCCTGCCAGCCAATGATGAGATCTATATCGAAGCCATGCCATTGCGCGGGATGAGCAGCAAGCCGCTTTTCGACGACTGGCAAAACAAAACTTACGGCCAGGTGCTCGAAAATTTCTGGAAAAAATGGGGCTACCTGCTGTTCGAGATCATTAAAGACCCCGAGAACCCGATGGGCTTCCTGCTTGATGCCAAAGGCAATTTTATCAATGCAGAAGCAATTGCAGCTTCGCGCTGATGATATGCGCAAAATCTGCCAGCACATGCGGTTTCAGAATAATGGTGATCAGCACACCGCTCAGCGCCCCGTAAAAGTGCGCGTCATGGTTAATGTTGCCCAAACCTTTTTTCGAAGCATACGAACAATAAACTAAGTATAAAACGCCGAAAACAACCGCCGGGATCGGTATAGGTATGAACATGATGTACAACCCGTCGAGCGGGAGGAAAAGGATATAACTGAACACTACAGCGCTCACCGCACCCGAAGCGCCCAGACTGCGGTACCAGAAATCCTCCTTATGTTTCGATACCGTAGGCAGATCGGCCAGTACCATGCTCAGGATATACAGCAGCGCAAACTGCCAGTGGCCCAGCATAGCTGGCGTCTCGAGCCGGAAAGCGAAAAAATAGTACGTGAGCATGTTGAAGAACAGGTGCATGTAATCAGCATGAATAAAGCCGCTGGTGAGCAGGGTATACACATATTGCCCCCGCGAAATATTGTAGGGGTGCAGGATGAACTTGTCATATATCTGATCGTTCGAAAAAGCGATCAGGCTAATGAGAATGGTTACAGCGAATATGACGGAGGCTACAGGCGCCAGGGTTAAGTATTGTTCCATTATTGCAGGTCGAGTTTGGAGTCGGTCAGCAGTCTGCCCACCGGGTACCGAAGATAGGTTTTTTCAAAATAAGGTGAATTGCGGTAAACAAAGTTGAGCTGCCCCCGGGCGCTTT
>DASZWG010000140.1:0-2698 GCA_035546675.1 Mucilaginibacter sp.
CGAGCGGCGCCTATACCCATGGTTTTGCTGGTCGTATCGCTCAGGGTGTGACGGGTTTTAAAGCTCACCAATTTACGGATGATGGCCTCGATGTTTTTTGCCGAAACCTCATCGCACATCTTTTTAATTTCCGCATCCTGCATGACGGTGGTCTGCGCTGTAGCTGATGCTGTAATCAACAGCAAGAGAAAAATCTTTAAATATTTCATATAGCCCCCTCTAACCCGATAGCTATCGGGTCTCCCCCGGAAGGGGAGACTTAAAATTTTCAATTTATTAAAGCCCCTGACTTCCGGAAAGGGGTTTAGACTGCAAGCTTAGACTTTATTCCTCTGCTCCGCCGGCTAATTCCAGAATATTCCCCGGCTGGGTGAAATTGCTGCGCACAAAATGGCACCATTCGCAATCTTCCTTCCCGCAACCGGTGTTAAAATCGTGCGCCATGATCTTTTGATAGACCGTGCTGATCTGTTCTGTTATCACGGTCACATCTTCCGGCGTAATGCTGACGTACTCCTTATGGTATTCACCCGGCGTTACGGGTTCAACAAAATCGAATACCGTATTGACAACCTGCCAGTCTTTGGCGCGGTCGTTATCGATCAATAACTTATAAAATACGGCCTGCCGCCAGTAATCCCCTCCGTTTGGAATTTTATCATTCGGTCGCAAGAATTTCTCTTTGGCATACTTCAGATTCCCGGTTTTGTAATCCACTACGGTCACCTGTTTACTGGTAAACTCCACCTTATCCAGGTTGCCCTTAACCGGCACGCCGGCCACTTCTATGTTTTTTACCGGGAGCTCCACCAGCGCTATCTTGTTCCATACCGGCACATTATGCTCATAATAAGGCGGCAATATCTTTTCGCCGTAATCCATCCGCAGCTTCAGGTCCTCTTTGGTGAACGAATCGCGATTACGCCACATGTACGAGCGAAAATCACGCATAAAGGTCTCAACCGGCATAAATTCGTCGCCGTTATCTTTCAGGTTCCTGAACGCCTTGCGCAAAGCATCGTGTACAGCCGATCCGAAAGTTGCCGCGGGATTCTTGCCCGACGGTACCCTGATCAGGCACTGGAAATAAAACCGCAGCGGGCAATCCAGGTAGCTGTTGAGGTGCGTAACCGAAAGCGTGTAGTTCTGTAATAATTGGTCGATGTAGTTCTTATCCAGCAATTCCACTTTGGGCTTTTCCTCTTCGTTCATTTGCGCCAGGTAAAACCCGATCATTTCATCTTCACCTACCCGCGGATGCTCCACCTGCAAGCGCGTAGCCGCCAGTATCTCGCCTACAAACTGCGAGGCTTCCTGCTCTCTTCCGCCCTTGTCTTTACCCGACCAGGAGACCGCAAGGTGCTGTTTGGCCCTCGTCAGGGCTACATAAAACAGGCGGCGCGATTCTTCGGCCGATGCCTCCTCGTGCGCCGATGCCTGGGTGAGCGTATCGGGATAGGTAAAGCTGTTATTACGTCCTTTCCCGTCCCAGGCTTTTTTATCGCAGCCCACCAGGAATACGTATTCAAATTCCATCCCTTTCGAGCCATGAGCCGTCAGGAAATTGACGCCGTTATCCGACCAGATCACCTGGTTCAGCTCCAGCCGGATACGGTTTTTCTTCATCAGCTCGATGGTATTGATCAGCCCGGATAACCTGATATCGGGGTTTTTCCGGCTTTCTTCTTTCAAAAAGTCAAAAAAGCTGCTCAATACCTGCATGTACCAGCCTTTATCGGGCTGCAGCATCACATAGCGCAGGATACCCATTTTGGTCACAACCTGCTGGAAAAGCTGCTGCAGGGTGCCGCTCACCGAGGCCTTCAGCAGGGTGTCGATATGATCCATCAGGCGCTTCATTTCCATATCCTGCACCACATCAAACAAACCCGGCTGGGCTGGCGCCCGCAACTCGCTGATATAACGCCGCAGCGAGGTTTTCGGCTCGTTATCGCCGGATGTCCTGAAATTCTCCTTGCTTACTGCAATGCTTGCTTTGGCAATATCGATGGGCGGTATGCCGAAGAAATCATAATGCATGATCTCGAAGAGCAATTCATCGCCGCTGTACGGCGAGTCCATTTCCATCGCCAGGTAACGCAGTATATTGACGATCTTCTCGCCGAAAGGCAGGGTTAGTATATCCGTCTTTCTCTTTATGCTGACCGGTATTTTCTGCGCACCTAAGTATTGCACCAGGTCCTCTGCCTGGGCATGGTTGCGGTAAATGACCGCAATCTTACCCGGCTCAACGCCTTGCGCCACCAACGCTTTGATCTCGCCGGACACATGTACCAGTTCCTTGTCCGGGTTTTCGTACTCGCGGATAATCGGTTCTACAGTAAAACCATCAAAGCGCGCGTTAGCTGCCTGTAAATTCTTATCCAGGCTGAGCTGCCGGGTAAGGCGCTCGCTGTTGTTTTCGATCAATGCCCTTGATATGTCGAGTATCTGCTGGTTTGACCGGTAATTTCGCTTTAGTACAACCGTCTTCAGATTCTCGGAATAATCTGAGGCGAAATCCAGGATATTTTTCATGTTAGCGCCCTGGAACTTAAAGATCGACTGGTCGTCATCGCCAACTACGAATACGTTGGGGGTATCCCAGTAATTCAGCAGGAACTTCAGCAATTCATTTTGTGATCCGCTCGTATCCTGGAACTCGTCAACCAAAATGTACTGGTAACGCTCCTGGTAG
>DASZWG010000141.1:0-4213 GCA_035546675.1 Mucilaginibacter sp.
GGCGAACTGATGAAAGAATTGATGTTCAGGATACTACACTGAAACTTCTGCAAAAATTACTGATTAGGTATCGGCGACGAAATATTCTTGTTATTCGAAGAATATTTTAACAGGTCAAAATTTATCATTACGAGCAGGCACAGGAAAATATAAAAAGCTATATCCTGGTATATAGTGCCAATATTCAACTCTTCCATTATCCTCATGTGTCACTATAATTTAGTATAGATTAATTATTGCTACAAATATAGTTTAAAATTAACTATAAAATAATAAATAATATATAAAGAAAATCAAAGCCCTGCAATCCTCAAAAAACATTCCCGGAGAATTTTCGTTAAAAAGGCCTGATAATTGCTATGAATGTAACAATCTGCTGAAACTTTTTGTTTTCGGCGACATAATGATTTAGCATTAATATCTGTTATTTATATTGTCCGCGAACTATAAACTTATTGCATGGATCCTTTTAATTCCAGGTTTATTTTAAATGAGAAGAGGTGGCTTTGGATTGATTATGACAAGGGGATCAGCATCATCCTGGTAGGCTATGGGCATTGTTATGCCACTCTGATTGATCATGGCCTTGGACTAACTTCCTATCCTTTAATAAATTATATCGGCGTGTTCCTGTACGGGTTCAGGATGCCGCTTTTTTTCATTGTTTCGGGTATGCTGATCGGGCGCAGTCTCAACAAAAAAGGCCTTGCCAATTATATCGGCGACCGTACCAATAACATTCTTTACCCGCTGTTTACCTGGGGTATCATCCAGATCACGCTGCAATTGCTTACCGGGCGATTTACGCATAATACCGTCCAACCGATCAGTTATCTTTACCTGATCATCGATCCCCGGCAGACAGGGCATTTCTGGTATCTGAACGCTCTGTTTTGCATAGGCGTAATATATTCTGTCTTAAGGAACAAGCTTAAACTGGCTTCCTATATGCAGCTTATCCTTGGCTTGGTTTTATTCTCGGTATCTGCATGGATCCATATCGATGATCGCTGGGCGGGTTTCCTTACCGATATTTGTGAATATTACATCTTTTTCGCTATGGGCGATTTTCTGTCGAAGATCATGCTGGACGACCAATACCGGGAAAAATTTGCCTCATGGAAGATATTTTTCCCCTTACTGGCGTTATTCATCATGATACAATACTTTTTTACGCAGATCAACCTGCGGCCAAGTCCTGAGGGAATAAACTATGTTGAGCATAAAATGCCTTTCTTCTTTTTGTTCGAGGCGCTGGTAGGCTGCGCTATTTCCTTTAGTTTTTCCTTCATGCTGCAAAAATATAAGGTGCTTACCTTCCTGCGCATTATAGGTTTCCATTCTCTCTTCGTGTATTGTATGCAGATCATTGTCATGACAGTTGCACGTACAGTTTTCGTCAACGCAATGCATATCACTTATATACCTGTTCTTTTCCCGCTGGTGTGGATGTCGGGAGTGATATTACCGGTATTCTTTTATAATTTCTGCCTGAAATATGGTTTGTGGTGGCTGTATACTTACCGCAAACCTGAAAGGCAGGTGGCTTATATGAAAGCAACCAATATTTTTTGGTTCGACAAGAAGAAGACGCCGCAGGAGGTATACGTCAAAGCTGATTAATACTTAGCTTTGTTTCAATAAATATCCTTATGAAAACTCTAAAGTATTCGTTTGCACTTTTTTTTATTGTACTGATCCTATCCTTTGCAAGTACAGGATTTACCGCAAAATCCCGTGGCGGCGACCCATGGCGAGCAGACCAACTGATCAGGCCTGATGTACTGGCAACATTGGTCAACTCAGGTATAGGTAGGATGCCGGTAATACTGAATATCGGTATTATGAGCAATATTAAGGGGGCTGTGGCGGTAGGCGCTGCAGACAATCCTGACGGCTTGAAGAAACTGGACCAAAAACTAAAAACGTTTTCCAAATCCCAGCCCATTATCATTTATTGCGGCTGCTGCCCGCTATACAAATGCCCGAATGTAAGACCTGCGTTTAAATTATTGCAGTCGGAGGGGTTTACACATATACAGGTGCTGGACATTGAGCATAACCTCAGGATCGACTGGATCGGTAAAGGTTACCCGGTTGAGAAGGACTGATTGCCCTGGTTACTTTGCCGCAGTGTTCAGGGTTTGAAAGCCAACCAGCTCTGTCCACCTCGCGCCTGCCGGGTGGTAGTATACCAGTAACTGGTATTCGTTCTCGGTCTCATAGTGAGATCCCTCAAAAGCTGCATAGTCCGGTTTGCCTGATCCGTTGGGAACCCACACATAAGCATAATCATACACCCCCTGTTTCAGAAAAAGCTGGATATGGTAGTGCTTGTCGGAGGGATCATAAAAAAGCTTGCTGTCGTTATCCAGCCTGTAATTATTGAACTGTCCCACGATGTAGGCCGAACCATCATTCGGTGACAGGGTACTGGCAAGCGTAAAATATACGTGTGCGTAATCGCCGTCTATGCGCGGATCGCTGCCATCCTGGTTGCCGGGAAAAAATTTGCCGTCCAGATCGTAGTAAAATACATAGTTGGGCTGATCATTCGTAAGATCCGTAAGCAGGATGACGGTATTTGCCGTATCCCGGTAAATGTGCTGTATACGATCTGAATTGAGTTTGAGACTGCGCGTATCAAAATGCCTGAACTCGTTCAGCCCCTGGAAATCGTTAGTATTAATATCATTATAAATAAGCTGTGTGCCTTGTATGCTTGCAGGCTGCGAGCTCATCTGCGCCATCTCATAGCGCCTGTTCTGCATCACAAGGGTACGCAGGTCATAATTAGGGTTTTGCACGATCAGCGAGCCGTAATTTACCTGAAAGTTGATCTTTTGATCGCTTTGCTTCAGTGCGAGTTCCGTTGCCGGTACTTCCTGGACTATGATTGAGACTTTAGGGTTAAGTACATAAAACCGGCGGGTAAGGATCATTTTCGACTGATCGTCGTCCTCATAAACTTTCAGAATATAATTGCCCGGTATCTTGGGTATGATGTTATCGTTAGGGAATTTGAGTTCGTAATGGGTATATTTCTGAACCGTGGAAGATGAATAATTGTAATCGCGTATCTGGTCTTCTGTGAAGCTTTGCAAATACTCTCCGGCAGGAAGATTGGATGAGTTCCAGTTTTCGTCACAATGCTCTATGGTGTAGTAAAGGTTGCGGCTGCCACCACGGAGATCGTCAAATGCCAGCAGCAATTGCTCGTCGCTGCCTAAGCGTATAAGCGGAAAGGACTGCTCTTTTTTGCTGTTATAAAGCTCGACGGTCTTGATGGACGGATCAAATACTTTATCGGTATACTGTGGCGTTTGCGCCAAAGCAGAACCGGCGATGATCGTCAAAAAAAATATATTGAGCAGTCTCCCCATACAATTTAGCTGTCAATCCTGGTTTTAAGCTTCAAGCTCGAGTATCTGTTCGGCCAGATTTCCCCATTTGGATTGAACCTCGAGCAAATTCAGCTTCTTTAGCTGGTACTCTTCCATTACCCTGGCCGCATTTGAAGCATCGCTGTAAAGTTTGTCATCTGCCAGTTGTTCCTCGAGCAATTTAATGGTTTTTTCCAGATCTGCTATTTCTTCCTCCATTTTAGCCAACTCCTGGTTCAGCTTTTTTAGTTGCTTCGCTTTATCGTTTGATGGTTGTTTGGCGGGTTGCTCTTCTTTTACAGGCTGCGGTTTGGGAACAACTGTGGCTTCCTCTTTTTGCTGCAGTTTTCGTTTAGCATACCAGGGCTCATATTCCTGGTAAGTTCCCGGATATTCCTTTATCTCGCGATTTTCGATAAACCATATCTTATTCGCTATGCTGTCCAAAAAGTACCTGTCGTGCGATACCAGGATCAGCGTCCCTTCAAATTGCTGCAAGGCCTGTATCAGTATGTTAACCGATTGCATATCCAGGTGGTTGGTCGGCTCGTCGAGGATCAGGAAATTGGCATCAGCCGTCAGCGCCTTGGCAAGGGCGACACGGGACTTTTCGCCACCTGAAAGCACTTTGATCTTTTTGAATACATCGTCGCCGGTAAAGAGGAAACATCCCAATATCGACCGGAGCTCGGTTTCAGTATGCTTTGGTGCGAAGGAAACCAGTTCCTGCAATATCTCGTTATTGAGATGCAGGGATTCCAATTGGTGCTGCGCGAAGAAAGTCTGGGTCACATTGTAACCTGTTTCGCATTTGCCGGTATAATCTTTAT
>DASZWG010000142.1:0-3690 GCA_035546675.1 Mucilaginibacter sp.
GCAAAATTTTTGCCGTCAAAATAATCCAGGTTATCCAGCACTTTGTCCATAGTGAGGCCGGGTACGGTTCGCACGTATTTTTCGATATCATCGATGGGCCAGTCAACCCTTCCGGGCAGGTTGTGCACATCGCAGAATATCGGGTTCTGTGCCGAACATAATGTCACACGCTTATCCAGGGCTGCAGTGGCCAGCGCCAGGTAACCACCCATGCTGCCGCCCGATACCATGATCTGATCGTGCTTGAGATCGGGCTGCGAGTAAATGAAATCCACCGCGCGCACGCAATCCATGATCACCCCGCGCATGACGTATTTGTTCTTATCGTCCAGGTTATAAAAAACGAACTGGTCGCGCGGCCGGTCGATCACATCCTTACTGTTGCCCTGTCCGCGTACGTTCAGGGTAATGATGGCCAGGTCCTCGTCCGATCCGAACATCGGGTCCAAACCTACCTGGTACCCCGGCAAACCGAGCAGCACGGCAAATTTTTTATGTTTGTTGTTAGTTTTCGGGATGGTAAGCCACCCACGCACCGTGATGTTATCCAGCGACTTCATTTCGAAACTGTACACACGGCGGTTGTCCTTGACCGAATCTTTGTACTCCTTTACCCTGAAATCGGGCTTTACTTTGGCCAGTTCATCTTTTGCCTTTTTCCAGAACTGATCAAAATCAGACGGTTTGGCATATTGCGAGTGTATCTCTTCGGGCTTAATGCCGAATGCCCGGCGGGTGGTATCGTCATAGGTAGATACATTGATCATGAAATTGATCTTGTAAAAGCCCGGCTTCAGATCCGGAACGTGGAAATCATAGCTCCCGTTAGAATGACTATCGATCTTTACTTTGATCTTTCGGGTAAGCACCTTAACATCTCTTTCTGTTGTTACTAAGTAGCTTACCGTACCCACCTGATCGGTATCCGTAGGGTTTTTCACATTAAAAGTAAAAAACGCCGAATTGCTGAATATCGCATTACGGTCGTGCGAAATCAACTGAGTACTGACATCATCATCTGCTTGTGCTTTATTGTACCCCTGGGGGTACCTTCCGTCAGCCGAGCCCTGCAGCAAAAAAAGGCATGCCAGCAAAGTTACACTCAGTACGCTAGCCAGGTATTTTGATATGATATGTTTTGTCTTCTCAAACATTGTGCATTACGGCTTTGCTTTCGCTTTTACCAGGAAATTAGATTTACGTATATAATGATTTAAAGGTTCCTCGATAAATTTAAATAAAATTATAGAAATGGCGTTCAGCAGGATAAAAGCGTACACAATGTTCAATGCATCGTATTGAAACGGCGAATTCCAGTCGACCCCCCATTTATCATACAGGTTGAACACCCGGTCGTTAAGCCAGTTGATACCATTACTGATAAAGATGTACATATAGCCCAGGTGTATCAGGTAAAAGATGTACGAGCTTTTGCCCAAAAGTTCGATAAAAGGATTGGCCAGTACCCGGCGCATCACCGTGGTTTCGGTGATCAGCCCGTAAAAGAACATGGCTATCATGATGGGCAGCAGGTAGTTGTTGGTAAGAATACCCCACGGACTTTGCAAACCGGCGAACCATCCCGGCGGAATAGGGTATACCGACATCAGCCACACGCAGAAAAAGATGCCGAAGAAACCCAGGTAAGTGAATTTCAGCTTATTCTTCCTCGCTACGCCGTTTTTGCGGATCATCAGCGCCAGCCTGATACCGACAAAAAACTCAAAACAACGTCCGAAGAAGGTATAGATCATCATGAAGGTGAAGTTGCCGAAAAAGCCGTACCAGTTCACGTTTCTGAAGATGAGCACCAGCAGGAAGCCGAAGCCCGTGATCGAAATGATCTGCAGGTAGTATTTTTTATAGCGGTGAATAATGTAGAAGATGATGGGCGCAGAAAAATAAAAACATTCCTCGACCGTGAGCGACCAGCCCTGCGCAATGCCCGTGAACTTAAGCTGGTGGAAAAATCCGCGCACAAAGGTGATATTCATAAAAAACAGGCCTACCGGGCTGGGAAAGTTATTGACGATGGAAGCATCGCGGCTGAAATAATAGTAAATGAACACCGTGGTGGTCAGCAGGAAATACATCGGGTAAATACGGGCCACCCGGTTTTTGAGGTATTGCATGAACCATTCCTTCTTCAGGTGAAAATTGTCGTAATACCTGAAGGCGATCAAAAAACCCGATAACACGAAGAATATGGTAACACCGATGTGGAATTCAACAAAAAACCTGCGCAAAAAATGCGGGAACCCCTCATCGAAAGTATATTCAAAGTGGGAAATGAAAACCAGGTATGCAGCCATGGCGCGCACACCTGTTAGTGCCGGAATGTAGTTCTGCTGGGCTCGTTGTGACAAAACCGAAATCTTTTATCGCTTTTACGCCGTTTAGTGGGATCGGGTTTAACCTTCCGGCTAAATTTAAACAATAATAAAAAAATTATCCTAATGCTGGGGTTTTATGTCGTGTAATATTCGGTACAAGGGTTTCGATCTCGCGAGGTTTTGATAATTTTGAGTGATATTGGTCTAAATGAAAAAAGTATTGAGTTATCTTGTGAGTCTCGGCCTTGCCATTGCGATCCTTGTTTTTGTCCTGCGTAAGACCAATCACAGCGAGTTGCGCAACTCCATGATCAGCGGCACCATCGATAAGGTAAGCTATATTATGGATAAACATAATCGTGCGAAAGATTATATGCTGATCACGATTGACGGTGAGGAATATAAAATGCTGCTTACGCCCGCCCAGCCGGGTGAGCTGCAATTCTATAATATGGCAAAGCAGGGAGATACCGTATTTGAACAAGCCGATAACGACACTTTACAACTGATACACCACGGAAGGCGCATCCCGTATGTGGCCAAACATTACGAGCTACATTAAAGCCGATCCCTGCACAACGCCCCTGTCGGCTATGGTTTTGTCGATATAATGCTGTATTTCTGATTTTTTGAGTCCCCAGTTGGGCGCTATGAGCAGTTCCATATCTGATAGGCCGAACAGGCGCTGTATCACCACATCGGGCCTGACAAGCGGAAGGAGTTCACAAAGGAAACCGGCATATTCCTCCAGGCTGAATAATTTAAAAGGTTCGCGCTTGTATTTTACGCCCATTACAGAACCCTCAACAATGTGCAGGTGATGGAATTTAACAAATTTGATCTGCGGAAAACGGTTGATCTCTTCAGCATAACGAAGCATCATTTCTTTGGTTTCCCACGGGAAGCCGAATATGGTATGCACGCAAATATCCAGCGGACTGTTCCGCACCAGGTTCAATGCATTCACCAGGTCGTCATGCGTACATCCGCGGTTAATACGTGCCAGGGTATCGTTATAGATCGACTCCATGCCCATTTCCAGGTCGACATCAAAACGATCGGTATAGCTTTCCAGTAAAGCTATCTTCTCAGCATCGATACAATCGGGTCGCGTGCCCACCGATAACCCGACGATATTTTCGGTATTGATGCTCAGCGCCTCGTCATACAGCATTTTCAGGTAATGTGCAGGAGCGTAAGTATTGGTATTGGGCTGAAAATAAATAATGAATTTATCGGCTTTGTTACCTTTTCGGGCACGCTCAACGCCTTGAATTACCTGTTCGCGAACAGATGGATTGTTGCGTGAAACCGAGGGTGTAAATGAATCGACATTACAATACGTACAACCGCCATA
>DASZWG010000143.1:0-9628 GCA_035546675.1 Mucilaginibacter sp.
CTTTATTCATGATTAAATCCCCGCTACTGTTTTAGTTTCAATTTCGATTCCGGGCGACATAGTTGAAGAGAGATGGATACTCTTGAAATATGTTCCTTTAGCTGCCGATGGTTTCAATTTCGAGATGGTTTGCAATACTTCCAAAGCATTCTCGTAGATCTTATCGGAAGGGAAAGATACTTTTCCTATCGAAGCATGGACGATACCGGTTTTATCAACCTTAAAGTCGATCTTACCCGCTTTTACCTCCTGCACCGCTTTACCGATATCGGTCGTAACGGTACCCGATTTAGGGTTCGGCATCAGGTTGCGCGGACCGAGTATACGACCCAAACGACCTACCTTAGCCATCACACTTGGCATAGTGATGATAATATCAACATCAGTCCATCCGCCTTCGATCTTGGCAATGTAATCATCCAAACCCACATAGTCTGCACCTGCATCCTTAGCTTCCTGCTCCTTATCCGGAGTACAAAGCACCAGTACACGCACAGTTTTGCCGGTTCCATGAGGCAGTGTTGCGATACCGCGCACCATTTGGTTGGCTTTGCGGGGATCGACACCCAGGCGTACATCGATATCAACAGAAGCATCAAATTTGGTGGTGGTGATATCCTTTACCAGCTTCGATGCATCCTGCAGCGAGTATGCCTTGTTAGCCTCAATCTTGGAGAGTGCCACTTTTTGATTTTTTGTTAATCTTGCCACTGTCTTAAACTGATTTTGTATAAATTAATTATTCCAGGGAGCCGTACCTGTAACGGTTATCCCCATACTGCGGGCAGTACCTGCCACCATTTTCATGGCCGATTCTACTGTGAACGCATTCAAGTCAGTCATTTTATCCTTGGCTATGGTCTCAACCTGGTTCCAGTTCACACTGGCAACCTTTTTACGGTTGGGTTCGGCCGACCCGCTTTTGATGCCCGATACTTCCATCAGCTGGATAGCAACCGGAGGGGTTTTGATGATAAAATCAAATGACTTGTCTGTGTAAACAGTAATAACCACAGGCAGCACTTTACCAGGCCGGTCCTGGGTACGTGCATTGAACTGCTTGCAAAACTCCATAATGTTCACACCTTTCGCACCCAGTGCAGGGCCGATTGGTGGCGATGGATTCGCAGCGCCGCCCTTAACTTGTAGTTTTACTAACGCACCGACTTCTTTTGCCATTTTAATTTACTTTAATTAATTAACTCAATGTTAGTAAGTGGAAGCTATGTAACATTTAAGATTTTTATAGTGGTGAGTAATCAGTAGTGAGTGGTGAGTTTTTTTACTCATTACTCACTACTTAAAACCCGCTACTCCTTTTCTACCTGCATGTAATTCAATTCAAGCGGCGTACGGCGCCCGAATATCTTTACCATTACTTTCAGTTTCTTCTTTTCCTCGTTCACTTCTTCGATCACGCCGCTGAAACCATTAAACGGACCATCCATCACCTTCACGCTTTCGCCCACATAATAAGGAACGTTCATCGTTTCGCCGGCGGTGGTCATTTCATCTACCTTACCCAGTATGCGGTTCACTTCCGACGGACGAAGCGGCTGTGCATTCCCGGCTTTATCGCCCAGGAAGCCGATCACGCTGTTGATATTCTTAATCACATGCTCCAGTTCGCCGTCCAGTGCTGCTTCAATCAGCACATAACCCGGGAAGAAGTTACGCTCTTTGGCTATCTTTTTGCCATCGCGCATCTGGTAGTATTTTTCCGTGGGTATCAATACCTGCGGAACTAAATTACTGATACCCAAACGGTTGATCTCGGCATCAATATATTGTTTAACCTTTTTTTCTTTCCCGCTGATGGCTCTAACCACGTACCATTTCAATTGATCGCTCATCTCGTAAAAATCAGGTTAATGATGTATAAAATTTATCAAGAACAAAATGTATCACCTGGTCCATACCGAATATGATCAGGGCGATGATGATCGATGCGATCAGTACCAATATTGCGCTGTTCTGAAGCTCGCGCCAGGTAGGCCAAGTTACCTTCTGGGTTAGCTCGATGTATGACTCTTTAATATATTGTGTTATGACACTCATTTTATTCTCGTATTACGCACGGGTACAAGGATTCGAACCCTGATCAAAGGTTTTGGAGACCTCTATTCTACCATTGAACTATACCCGTTTCTGCTTTAATTTATTAATTCCCCTTTTCGTGAACAAAGTACTTAGCCAATTGCGGCTAAGTACTTTGCAAGAAATTAACCTAACCTAACTCCCTGTAACAGGGTAAATTAGGGGTTTATTTTAAGATTTCGGTCACCTGACCTGCACCAACGGTACGGCCGCCTTCGCGGATAGCGAAACGCAAACCTTTTTCCATTGCGATAGCGTTGATCAGCTTTACAGTGATGGTAACGTTATCACCAGGCATAACCATTTCAACACCTTCTGCCAAACCGATCTCGCCGGTTACGTCAGTGGTACGGAAATAGAACTGAGGACGGTATTTGTTGAAGAACGGAGTGTGACGGCCGCCTTCAGCTTTTGACAATACGTAAACTTCAGCCTTGAAATCGGTGTGAGGAGTTACTGAACCCGGTTTGCAGATAACCATACCGCGACGGATATCGGTTTTTTCAATACCACGGAGTAACAGACCTACGTTGTCGCCGGCTTCGCCGCGATCCAGGATCTTGCGGAACATTTCCACACCGGTTACGGTCGATTTTAAGTTTTCAGCACCCATACCCAGGATGTCAACTGCATCACCGGTGTTGATCACACCGCGTTCGATACGACCGGTAGCAACAGTACCGCGACCAGTGATCGAGAATACGTCTTCAACCGGCATCAGGAACGGAAGATCCGTCAGACGCGGAGGGATAGGAATGTAGCTGTCAACAGCGTCCATCAACTCCATGATCTTGGCAACCCAGTTAGGATCACCGTTCAGACCGCCAAGGGCCGAACCCTGAATTACAGGTATATCGTCGCCAGGGAATTCGTAGAATGATAACAACTCACGAACTTCCATCTCAACTAATTCTAACAGTTCCGGATCATCAACCATGTCGACCTTGTTCATGAAAACAACCAGGGCAGGTACACCTACCTGGCGGGCCAGCAGGATGTGCTCGCGGGTTTGAGGCATAGGACCATCAGTAGCAGCAACTACCAGGATAGCACCATCCATCTGCGCAGCACCGGTAACCATGTTCTTCACATAGTCAGCGTGTCCCGGACAGTCAACGTGTGCGTAGTGACGTGTTGCTGTTGAGTACTCAACGTGTGCGGTGTTGATGGTGATACCACGTTCTTTTTCTTCAGGAGCCGAGTCGATAGAATCGAAAGAACGGGCCTCAGATAAACCTTTATCAGCCAATACCTTGGTAATAGCTGCGGTAAGGGTTGTTTTACCGTGGTCAACGTGACCGATGGTACCGATATTTAAGTGCGGCTTACTGCGGTCAAACTTTTCTTTTGCCATGATTTATAAAAATTTTTGTAGGTTAATTTTATTTTTAATTGTCGTTTGTTAATACGCCGAGCCAATGATGGGATTTGAACCCATGGCCTCTTCCTTACCAAGGAAGTGCTCTACCCCTGAGCTACATCGGCTTTTTTGATTTCGGATTTCGGATCTTCAATTTCGAATTTCCTTATCTTTATATCAATATTTCAAGTCCGAAATCGAAATTTCGAAATCCGACATAACGCTGAGCGGAAGACGAGGTTCGAACCCGCGACCTATAGCTTGGAAGGCTATCGCTCTACCGACTGAGCTACTTCCGCATTTGTTTAGTTTGCAGCTCTGAGTTTTCAGCTGGCAGTCATTCCACTGCAAACTGGCAACTGCTACTGCCAACTTACAAATAGTGGGGAGAGGAGGATTCGAACCTCCGAAGTCTCACGACAGCAGATTTACAGTCTGATCCATTTGGCCGCTCTGGAATCTCCCCAGTTGATGTTTCGAAATCCGAAATCAACGAGCCTCCTATCGGGATCGAACCAATGACCTACTGATTACAAGTCAGTTGCTCTACCAGCTGAGCTAAGGAGGCTTATATTATAGTTTTCAGCCGGCATTTTTGCGGTTATTCGTCGCACATATTGCACGCTGTCAACTGCATACTGCCAACTGCACCCAGGCCTTCATCAGCCATGCTGATCGTTGGATTTGCCGGTTAAATTATATAAGTTAATTTTAACTGTTAAAGAACCACCCTTCAGGCTATAAAAAAGGCGTATACACACCTCTCCGAAAGGGATTGCAAATTTACACATTTTTAATCCCGGACAAAATTATTTTATAAAAAAAATCGGCGGAGTTAAAACCCCGCCGATCTCCGCGATTTTTTGTCCTTAACTTTAATTAATATTCTTCGTTTGCTGCCTCTAAAGCGGCTTTTTTTGCAGCCTCGGCAACAACAGCTTTCTTTTGTTTGTGCTTTTCGATCTGCTTGCGCAGGCACTCGATGGCCAGGTCGGTAGCCTCTTCAAACGTCTTACATTGCTCTTTTGCAAATAGTTGATTGCCCGGTAGCGTCAGCTTTATTTCCGTTACCTTATTTGCTACATCCTCCACGTTTTCCAACCTCAAATATACTTCGCCGCTCACGATGCGATCATAATACTGATCGAGCTTGTTGGCTTTCTTCTGAATAAAATCCAATAATTTTTTGTCTGCATTGAAACGGATAGACTGAACTGTGATCTTCATATTTTCCTCCTTTTGAAATTAAGCCTTAGGATGGGCTTGTTTATAAATAGATTTTAATCGCTCAACTGAATTGTGTGTGTAAACCTGCGTGGCGCTCAGGTTGGCATGACCCAGCAGTTCCTTAATGGCATTCAGGTCGGCCCCGCGGTTCAAAAGACTTGTTGCAAACGTATGCCGCAGAACATGCGGGCTTTTTTTATCCTGTGTTGATATGTAGGAAAGATACTTTTGCACTATGAGATAGATAAATTTCGGATACACATTGGTTCCTTTGTTTGTAACGAGCAGCGTTACGGAATTGTTATGAAAATTTTCACTTTTCTTTAACGACAGGTATTTTTCAAGCAATTGCTTCAGCTCATGGTTCACCGGGATGATCCGCTCCTTGTTCCGTTTACCCAAAACCTTGATAGTGCCGTCATAAAAATTGATGTCTTCTTCCTTTAGGCCGACAAGCTCGGACAGTCGTATCCCGGTACCGAATAATATCTCGATGACCAGCTTATCGCGCGCGCCTTCAAAATCATCAGCAAACATTTCGCCATTGTTCAGCATGGCGTTCAGCTTGTCATCCTCAACCACCACCGGCAGGTGTTTAACGATTTTGGGCGACTGCAGCTTTGACGCGGGATTGCTCGTGATCAGACCTTCGCGGAGGAGGAACTTAAAATACTTGCGCAGGGTGGCCAGCTTGCGGTTCACCGAACGGGCTGTCATGTCCTCCATCAGGTGCACCATCCAGCTTCGGATATGCTGATAGGTAATTTCGGCCGGAGCAGCCACATCCTGCCTGGTATCATGAAGAAAGGTATAAAATTGTTCGAGGTCTGACTGGTAAGCGGATACCGTGTGCGTAGAGTACCTTTTTTCGTATTTGATATATTGTATAAACCGCTCTAAAAACATAAAACTACTTGCACATACGGATGAATGAATGTACAAATAGTTTTATTATATATACAAAGAAAATGTTAAATTCTTTTTAACAAAAGTTAAACAGTTTCCTGATTTAAAGTCTGCTTGTATACGGCGTGTTTCACCACATTGCGGCGGGTAACAGATTTCTTTTCGAATGCCTGGCGGCTGCGAAGCTCGCGTAAAACACCGGTCTTTTCGAATTTCTTTTTGAAGCGTTTCAGCGCTTTGTCTAACGATTCACCTTCTTTTACATTAATAATGATCATATGCTTCCCTGTATACCTCCTTTCATGGGATGACAAAGGTAGAATATTTGCATTTAAAATGCAAATAGTGATTGGAGATTAGTTGATTAGAGGTTAGGTAATTCTTCGTTTTGGTTTAAGGCAGACGTTTAAATCCATGCTAAAACACCTGGCTTATTTAATAATTAGTTCCTTTCAACACTTCTCTTGCAATCACGATCTTCTGTATTTCCGATGTACCCTCACCTATGGTACACAGTTTGGCGTCGCGGTAAAATTTCTCGACCGGGAAGTCTTTAGTATACCCATACCCGCCGAATATCTGCACGGCATCGGTAGCTACTTTAACCGCAACTTCAGAGGCATAATATTTGGCCATGGCGGCTTGTTTGGTCACCGGCAGGTTGCGGTTCTTCAGGTCACATGCCTGCATCAGTAATAATTCGGCTGCTTCTATCTCGGTGGCCATATCGGCCAGCTTAAAGGCAATGGCCTGGAAGTTAGCTATCGGCTGGCCGAACTGGTGCCGCTCTTTGGCATAAGCCACCGCGGCGGTATGTGCGCCTTTGGCAATTCCCAGTGATAGCGCGGCGATGGATATCCGCCCGCCGTCGAGCACCTTCATGGCTTGTTTAAACCCCTCGCCTTCGTTGCCGAGCAAATTCTCTTTGGGAACCCGGCAATTGTCAAATATCATTTCGGCCGTTTCCGATGCGCGCATCCCTAATTTATTTTCCTTTTTGCCGCCCGAAAAACCCGGCGTTCCTCTTTCAACCACCAGCGTCGAAATACCTTTCGACTCGCCTTTTTCGCCGGTGCGTACCATCACCACGGCCACATCGCCCGAGCGTCCATGTGTGATCCAGTTCTTGGAACCATTGATCACATAATGATCGCCGTCCAAAACAGCGGTGGTGTTCATCCGCATGGCATCCGACCCGGTATTGGCTTCGGTAAGTCCCCAGGCGCCCAACCACTCACCTGTAGCCAGCCGAGGCAGCCATTTTTGCTTCTGCTCTTCGTTGCCGAAAGCGAGGATATGGCCGGTGCACAATGAGTTGTGCGCCGCTACCGACAAACCGATAGAACCGCAAACCCTTGCGATCTCCTGTATCACGGTCACATATTCAAAATACCCGAAACCAGATCCGCCGTATTGCTCGGGTACAAACACACTCATCATGCCCAGCCCGCCCAGTTGCGTAAACAGCTCACGCGGAAAATGCTGTTCCTCGTCCCATTCCATTACATGTGGCCTGATGTGCTTTTCGGCAAACTCCCTGGCCATTTGCTGTACCATATGCTGATTTTCTGAAACGGAAAAATCGAAGCCGGACTGATCGAAATAATTGCTATCCATAATAACTATTGCGCCGCAATTTAATTAAAAATAATTACTATGCATGCATAGTATTATATTTTAAGAATTCCGTTAATTCCTTGTAACATTCGGGCTATTTTTGCGCCAAATATCCGTAAATGGCCAAAACGTTACTTTTCTGCCTTCTTCTGTTTGCTTCTGCTACCTGTTTCGGCCAAAAAAAATACACCATAAGCGGGACCATAAAAGACGCTGCAACCGGTGAGCAGCTAATAGGCGCTACGATCCGTATAAAAGAGCTGCCGCAGAGCGGTACTTCAACCAACAGTTACGGATTTTACTCAATCTATTTGCCTGAAGGAGAATACACGCTGCAGTGCAGCTACACCGGTTACCAGACCGAAGAACAGCATGTTTCACTTCACCAGGATAAAAGGATCGATATCTCGCTGCTGCTCAACGGCACATTGAAAGAAGTTACGATCAGCGCCGACAGGCCCAATAACGATAACATCGCATCGCCGCAAATGGGCGTCGAAAAACTCAACATGACGCAAATAAACCAGGTACCGGTATTACTGGGCGAAAAGGATATATTAAAAACGCTGTCCCTGCTTCCGGGTGTTAAATCGGCCGGTGAAGGCAATACCGGTTTTTATGTGCGCGGTGGTGGCGCCGACCAGAACCTGATCCTGCTGGATGAGGCTACGGTATACAATGCGTCTCATTTTTTCGGATTCTTTTCCACGTTCAATTCTGACGCGGTAAAGGACGTTACCTTGTATAAAGGCGGAATGCCGGCCGAATATGGCGGACGTTTATCATCGGTGCTTGATATTAAAATGAACGAGGGTAACAACAAAGACTATACGGTGCAGGGCGGCCTGGGCCTCATCGCATCGCGCATCAAAATAGAAGGGCCGATAGTAAAAGATAAAGGCTCGTTTATGATAAGCGCCAGGCGCACCTATATTGATTTTTTCCTGAGAGCTTCTTCCGATTCAACGGTTAGGGGCAGTTCCATTTATTTCTACGACCTGAATGCAAAGGCCAATTATCATTTCGATGATAAAAACGCCCTCTATCTTTCGGGCTACTTTGGTAAGGATGTTCTTGGGCTGAAGAATACCTTCGGCACCAACTGGGGCAACTCAACCGGTACATTAAGGTTCAACCACCTGTTTAGCGACAGGCTTTTCTCCAACACCTCGCTGGTGTTCAGTAATTACAATTATGTGATTGAGAGCTTCCTGACCAATGCCGATTTTACCGCCACTTCACAGATCACCGATATAAACCTGAAGGAAGACCTGGAATACTCGATCGGCGAGAATCATACGCTTAAATTCGGACTGAATATCCTTCACCATAATATTTCTCCCGGCGATATCAGTTCGTCGCAAAAATCCAGCTTTAACAATGTAAGCGTTGAAAATCGTTATGGTTTTGAAAATGCGGCTTATGTAAGCGACGAATGGAAAGCCGGCGATAAACTGACGCTTTTGTACGGCTTAAGGCTCAGCGGCCTGTTCCTGCTGGGACCGGGTACCTTTAAAACCTATGATGCGGCCGGAAATACCTTAGCTTCTGCTACTTACAGTTCGGGGCAGTTGGTAAAAAGTTATATCAGCCTGGAACCGCGCCTGTCGGCAAGCTACATACTGGATGATGAAAACTCGGTCAAGTTTTCGTACAACCGCAACACCCAAAACATCCACCTGCTGAATAATTCGACCAGCAATACGCCTACCGACCTGTATGTAATGAGCAGCAATAACATCAAACCCGAAATTGCCGACCAGGTATCAACCGGCTGGTTCAGGAATTTCAAGGACAATGTTTATGAGTTTTCGGCCGAGGTTTATTACAAATGGCTGCAAAACCAGATCGATTATAAGGACGGTGCACAGTTGCTGGTTAACCAGGATGTAGAATCTCAACTGGTTTATGGATCGGGACGGGCTTATGGCATCGAGCTGTTCCTGAAAAAGAAATACGGGCGCTTTAATGGGTGGCTGGGCTATACCCTGTCGCGCACCGAGGATAAATTTGCCGCCATTAACAACGGCCGTTATTTCCCGGCTACGCAGGACCGCACTCATGATCTCTCGGTCGTTGGGATCTATAAACTCAACAAGCGCTGGAGCTTCTCGGCCGATTTTGTTTATGGCACCGGGAATGCCGTCACTTTCCCGACCGGGAAATATAATATCGGCGGGCTTACCACCTTTTCCTACTCCGAGCGCAACGGATATCGCATGCCCTCGACCAACAGGCTCGACATAGGCGCTACACTGGAGGGAAAACCTCATAAAAAATATCATTCAAGCTGGACATTCGGCCTATACAATGTGTATGCACATCGCAACCCGTATACCATTACTTTCCAGGACAGCAAAACCGTTCCGAATACAACCGAAGCCGTGGAGACCAGTATTTTTGCCACGCGGATACCGTCTG
>DASZWG010000144.1:0-11650 GCA_035546675.1 Mucilaginibacter sp.
AGTAAAGCGGTAACAGCATCAATTCGTAAAAGATATAGAACAGGAAAAAATCGAGCGCGCAAAAAACACCCAGCACCGCCGTGTTGAGCAAAAGGAAAAGACAGAAATAGCCTTTGAGGTTACTTTTGATCTCCCATGAAGCCAATGCAGCTATGACCATTACCACGGAGGTCATGAGCAGCAGCATGACCGAAATGCCATCCAAACCGACAAAGTAATCGATCTGCATTTTGCCAAAGCCGCTGCCAAGATCGAGCCCGATCCAGGGCAATTTCTGAACGAACTGGAACTGCGATTCGTTGCTGACGCCTGCATAATTTGCGCCGGTCTGAAAGTGCAGGTAAATAAAAATGCTGATAGCGAACTGCACCAACGTAGCCAGCAGCGCAATGTATTTAAAACCCGCGCGCAGTGACGACGGCAGCACCAGGATGATGACGCCAAACAGCAGGGGTGAAAATATCAGCAGTGATAATATATTCATCAGGTTCAGATCAGGATCTTTAAAATAAATATAAACAGTACGACCGCCAGCATGCTGAACAGATAATATTGCACCCTGCCGTTCTGAAAGCTGCGGGCAAAATTACCAATAGCGATCACTAAACCCGCTACCAGTCGTAATATGCCATCGATGATGTAACGATCGGTCCATGCAGCGATCTTAGAACACAGGATGCTGATGTTCCGCAGCAAATGTATAAAACCGTCGATGATATTCCGGTCCGTCCACCGCACCGCTTTGCCCAGGGCCATTACAGGAATTACGACAGACTTGTTATACAGATCGTCAAAATACCACTCGTGCCGCGACAAACGGTAAATAAAACCCGTTTCGGGAAAAGGCAGCGCCTTATTTTTCATATAGACCGCCCAAACCCAGTACATGGTAACCGGTATCAGCGTGTTAACCAGGACCGGGATGATGGTATGGTAAATATTTACCCTGTCGAGCGCGGTAATGAGCGGAAAGCCATTCAGTATCCATGCCTTTTCATACAAAACAGGATTCAGCGAAAAGAACGGGAAAAGACAACAAATTCCCAGCAGCAGCAAGGGTACACGGTATTGCCAGCCGCCATCGCTGATGTGCAGCTTAACCGACGGGTTGAATAAAGCCGGTTTGAACTCGCCGAAAAAGACCTTGACGATCATCCGTGTAACATAGAATGCTGTGAGCAAGCTTGTGAGCAAAGCGCCGATGGGGATCAGTTCGTGCAGCCAGCTTTTTTTCTCGGCCCACTCGAATGACTGGATGAGGAGGCCGTCTTTGGACAGGTAACCCGAAGTGAGCGGTAAACCGATCAGCGCGAGTCCGCCGATAATACATGCAATAAATGTAAAAGGCATCTTTTTGCGCAAACCGCCCATGTAAAGCACATTTTGCGGGTTCATGTCCAATTGATACTCATCCTTCACATGCTGCATCTGGTGGATGACAATACCCGCAACTAAAAAAAGCAGGCATTTGAAAAAGGCGTGTGTTACCAAATGGAACAGCGACGAGGCGTAAGCGCCGATACCCATAGCCATGACCATATAGCCTAACTGTGAGACAGTGGAATAGGCCAGGATACGCTTCAGGTCGTTTTGGGTGAGCGCTGTAGTAGCCGCCATAAAAGCGGTAAAGCATCCTATTACGGCTAAGAAAGTTAATTCAGCAGGTGTAAAAACCGGGTAGAACCTGCCCAGCAGGAACACTCCTGCGGCTACCATGGTAGCGGCATGGATCAATGCCGATATGGATGTAGGCCCTTCCATGGCGTCGGGCAGCCAGGTATGCAGCGGGAATTGCGCCGATTTGGCTGCGACTGCGAGAAACAGACCGGCAAAAGCGATCAACTGTAGCGAGGCCGGTATGCGGCCGCCGGTTACGTTTCCGAATATCTGCCCGATATCGAAGCTGCTATATGTAACCGATAGGATGATAATGGCCGTCAGCAAACCGATATCCCCTATCCTGTTCATGATAAAGGCTTTTTTATTGGCCAAAACAGCCTTCGGTTTGGTATACCAGAACCCGATCAGCAGGTAAGACGAAAAGCCCACCAGTTCCCAGAAAACATAAAACAAAACCAGGTTATCGGCCACCACCAGCGCCAGCATACTGAAGCAAAAAAAGCTGAGGTAAGTAAAATAACGCTTATAATGACTATCGCCCTTCATGTAGGCGGTCGAATAAATATGCACCGGCAGCGATATGAGCGATACCAGCAGCAGCATTAACACGGAAAGGTTATTGAGCAGAACACCCGTATGCAACCGGGTATTACCGACGGTGAACCATTGCCACTGCTGATGCACCTCGTGACCATTCCATACCCGCGAAAAGACAAAAACAGCGCAAATACAACTGCCCAGAATAGCAAGCGCCGACAGCCAGCCAGCCGCTCTGTTGATTTTACCCGGCAGCAATGCATTAACCAAAGCAGCCAGCAGGGGCAGCAGTACCGCACCCAAGGCAAACTTTACGGTTAATGTATCGATCTGTTGTAAAAACTTTTCCAATATTATTCTTCTATATTAATGATCACTGTCCCTCTTTCGTGTCCCGTACTCGGATTGAATCCCACAGCTTTAATTTTTTTTGCCGGAACTTTGTACAATGCTTCGATCACATTATCGGGGTTTCCTTGAATTGGAACTCCATTTATAACATAAAAAAGGTTACTGTCATTGCCATTACACCTTTTAATATAATCTTTATATTTTCTCGAAAATGCGCCGAATTTAACTTGATATGCGCTAATAGCGCCTTTTTTGGTGACAACTACTACCACGTCGTTGACCGGTTCAAAAGACGCGTCTGCGTTGGTTCCTTTTTTTAGAATACTTATGCTTAAAATATCCTTCGGATTGACACTATCCAACTTGTTTTTAGAAGGGACGCCATCAACAACATAAAAAGCATCTTTACTAACAGCCGAATCTAACGGCCGGGCTTTATAAAGAGGCGGCGTGTAATGCTTGGTTTGGATAATTACAACGCCATTTGCTCCCTTCGGCCCGTAAATGTTTGTCGCCTCCTGGCCTTTCAAAACGGTAACACTTGAAACATCATCAGGGTCAATGTTTTTGAGGTCGCTTTCATAAATTACCCCGTCAACAACAACCAAAGCCTTGCCATGTGCAATTGGTCCCTTAACCGATCCGGCGGATGTATCTTTATGTAAAGTGTCTTCGTTTTGCGCAGAAACACCAACTGATATCAACAACACAAAAACAAAGACACCTGCCGTTAAATATCTCCTTTTGCCTGACCGGCACAGTTCAGAGATTGCTTCGTTCCTCGCAATGACGGTTTTCTCTTTTTTCATTTCAATCTTTTAAACTGTCAATCTTGTCAGGATCAATAGTTTTGTATTTCTTGTATACGTTCAGAATAATGGCTAAGGCTACAGCCGTTGTAGCGGCTGCCAGCGTGATTGAAAAAAGCGTCAGTATTTGTCCGCTGTTGTTCATGCGGTCGTATCTCCCAAAGGCTACCAGGTTCAGGTTGGTGGCATTCAGCATCAGTTCGATACCGATCAGCACCTGTATGGCATTGCGCTTGACCAGGATAATGTACAACCCGACACAAAACAGCACAGCGCTCACTACCATAAAATCGGACAGGGTGATCATACGCTCCGCTCCTTCCTGGATAAATGCGCCGCACCGATCAAAGCCGTCATCAGTAAAATCGACACAGCTTCGAAAGGTAATAAGTAAGTTGACATCAGGTTAACGCCGATATTGCCGGTCATTGAATCGGATGGCGTAACGGCATTGCGATACTTAACGGCCTGCTGCACCCATCCCAGGTGATCGATATCGCTTTTAAAGATCATGTTGATCATAACAATAAAGAACAAAACAGCCAGCAGCAATGCCGGCAAACGGCTTATACTGATAAAACGGCTTTCGTGTTGCTGCAGGTCGGCCAGCGTTTCCCTACCCGACAGCATAAAGGCAAAAATGATGAGCACCAGGATGCCGCCAACATAGATCACGATCTGGGTGATGGCTACAAAATCAGCAAGGGCCAGCACGTACAACCCCGCCAACGACATCAGCGTAATGAAAAACATGAACACATTACGCACCAGGTTTTTGCTTGATGCGATAAATAATGCCGAAGCGATCGTCATAGCGGCCAGCAGGTAAAATAAAAACTTCACCATAGTCATGACTCACCCTCCTTTTTTTGCGCAGCAGCTAATTTGGCAGCTTGCCGTTCGGCCAACTGTTTTTCCAGCAGGTCGCGTTTTTCGGCGGCATCTTCGGGCGTCATATCCGAAAATTCATAGGTCAGGTCCTTCAGCTCAAATACGGTGCGGTCGTATTGATTGGTCATGATGATACATTCCGTCGGGCAAACAATGGTGCAAAGCCCGCAATACATGCACTTGGCCATATCGATGTCGAACTTGGCCGCATACAGCCGTTTGGTTGTACCGTCGGAAGTCTGACCGATGGCCTCGGTAGCTTTGATGGATTCGATGGTGATACAATCAACCGGGCATATTTTGGCACACAGGTCGCAAACAATGCAGTCATCGATCTCGACATCGAGCTGGTAGCGGCCCACTTCGGGTACGGGCAACTGCTGTTTGGGATATTGAATGGTACCCGTACCTTCCATCTGCTTAAAATAATTATCCGAACTGACCGGCATCACCTCTCGCTTCGCGTGTGACGAAAAGAGATGCCTGAAAGTGACCGATAGCCCCTTCCCTGCCGTCCGTAATCCGTTGATGAATCTTTTAAGCATCTATATCAAACTTAATAATCACATTACCCACAAACGCCATATCCCCGATACAATCACACATAAAAATGCAAGCGGCGTGAGCACTTTCCAACATAAATTCATTAACTGATCGACACGCATGCGCGGCAATGTCCACCTGATCCACATCTGTGCGCCGACCAACAAAAGCACCTTGACCACCGTCCATACCACACCCCATACCACACCGGTTGTCCAGTCGGCCAGCCTGACCACACCCATGTTGGGAAGCGGAGTGTTCCAGGCTCCCAGGAAAAGCACCACGGCGATCATCGAGACCAGGAACATCATGCTGTATTCGGCCAAAAAAACAAAGGCGAAACGCATGCCCGTAAATTCAGTATGAAAACCCGCCACCAGTTCGGACTCGGCCTCCGGAATATCGAAAGGCGCGCGGTTGCTTTCGGCCAATGAGGCTATAAAGTAGATCAGAAAAGCGATCAGCAGGTGCGGCGCCCGGAAAATATTCCAGGCCAGTATCCCGCCGTAATGTGACACATTCCAAAAGCCCAGGAACTTACTGGTATCATGCGTTAAAATTCCCTGCTGCGTGGCTATGGTTTGCAGGTTAAGCGATTGCGCAATCATCACGACAGATATGATGGCAAAACCCGCGGGTATTTCGTACGAAACGATCTGCGCAGCAGAACGCATCGCTCCCAGCATCGAGTATTTATTGTTTGAACCCCAGCCCGCCATCAGGATACCCAAAGTTTCGATGGAAAGAATAGCGAAAATGTAATACAAACCCAGGTTAAGGTTGGAAGGCGCCAGTCCGTTCGACCACGGAATAGCCGCAAAACCCATGTATACGGCAATAAAAATAATAGCTGGTGCCAGCATAAACAGCCACTTATCGGCGGCTGAGGGTATGATCAATTCTTTGATAAGCAGTTTGATGACATCGGCAATAGTTTGCAGTACGCCGTATTTGCCGGTTTCCATCGGTCCGAGGCGATCCTGGATAAAAGCGGATACCTTGCGTTCGGCATAAACGCCGAACAAAGCAAAAAAGCCCGAAAAGGCAAACAGGCCTATAGCTATGAGGAAATATTTGATGTAAAAATCCAATTACGGGTTTGCTTCAACTGCAAACTTACTAAATGCGGGATAAATTCCTCTTTATTTTAAATAAAATATATTAAGTTTATAGAGTTTATATACTTAATGCTTATTTAAGCGGAATATAAGCCGATCTTACTGTTTCGCAGAAGAACATGGAAGCGTGGTGGTCAAAATCATCCGTATCGTCCGATGTTGTAAAAAACTGCTGTGTAGCCTCTTTTGTCAGTTTTTGCTCCATTTCGGGATGCCGCTGGAGGTAGTCTTTCAAACTTTCAGCTACAATATCACCCTGGGGAATAACTTTGATATGCGGCGGCAGATAAGTCCTGATCTTATCCATCAGCAAAGGATAATGCGTGCAGGCCAGCAGCAGTGTGTCGATATTTGCGGATTGCGCCATCACCTGGCCGAGATATTTTTTTACGAAATAATCGGCGCCGGGCTTGTCATGTTCTCCATTCTCGACCAAAGGCACCCACAGCGGGCATGACTGCTGATAAACTTTAACGTCGGGAAAGAAATGGCTGATCTCGATCAGGTACGAGCCGGATTGTATCGTGCCTTTTGTACCCAATACGCCAATTTCTTTTGTATCGCTGTAATTGCCGATCACTTCTGCCGTCGGCCTGATCACACCGAGTACTCTTTTGGCAGGATCTTCATTAAGCAGGTCGCGCTGCTGGATGGTGCGCAATGCCTTGGCCGAAGCGGTGTTGCATGCCAGTATCACCAGCGGGCATCCCATTCCGAACAGTATCTGCACACATTCCCAGGTATACTGATGGATGGTGTTGAATGAGCGGTTGCCATAAGGTGCACGGGCATTATCACCGAGATAAACATAATCATATCCGGGAAGCAGATTGGCAATAGACCTGAATACGGTCAATCCGCCATAGCCTGAATCGAAAATACCTATGGGTTGTTTTACTGGCACGTGCAAAAATAAAAAAGCGGCACGTAAGATGCCGCTTTATATTATGAGATAATATTACTTTATTTCAATCCTAATTTTGCTTTCACCGCATCCATCAGGTTATCTCCCGGAGGAGAAACCAGCAACTGAACCGTCGATGAGTCGATCACATAAGTATAGCCTTTTTCTTTAGCCACTTCTGCCGCGGCGGCACGGGCCTTATCAATGATCGGTTTTGCCAATTCGCTTTGTTTGGCCTGCACCTGTTGCTGTGCCGTATTCTGGTAATCCTGTAAACGTTTTTGAAGATCGGAGAGCTCACTTTCTTTCTCTGTCCTTATCGCATCGGTCATCGTGGCGCGTTGTGCTTCATATTCCTTACCCTTTGACTGCAGCTCGTTGTTCATGGCCGTAAGCTGATCAACAAATTGTTTGTTGTAGGCTTGCAAAGCAGTTGTAGCGGCTTTGGTTTCAGGCATCAGGTCGACCAACTGATTCATGTCAATGTACCCGATCTTTACCTGCGCGTTGGCAATCTTCCCGGCAAATACCATACTTATTGCGATCAGGGTAATTTTTAATAGTTTTTTCATTGTCTGTTTTTTGATTATGCTAAATTTTAATTTTTTAGTGAA
Source organism: Mucilaginibacter sp. (assembly GCA_035546675.1). GTDB lineage: Bacteria > Bacteroidota > Bacteroidia > Sphingobacteriales > Sphingobacteriaceae > Mucilaginibacter. Next base: position 7,388 of record DASZWG010000144.1, read on the forward strand.
ACTTATGATTTTTTCGGCAATATATCTTAAAATAAACAAAGCGGTCAGGACACCCAGGCCGCTCAGGGAAAACTCTTCAACTTATTTTACACCCAGCTTAGCTTTTACCGCATTCATCAAGTCATCACCCGGAGGCGATACGATCAGGTCGGTTTGCGATGAATCAAGCACGTAGGTATATCCTTTTTCCTTTGCTACTTCAGCAATTGCTGCCCGAACTTTATCAAACAGCGGCTTGGAAAGCTCGTTACTTTTGGCATTTACCTGTTGCTGGGCTGAGTTTGAATAATCCTGCATTCGTTTCTGGATATCTGTCAATTCATTCTCTTTTGCCGTACGAACAGCATCAGTCATAGTTGCCTGCTGTGCCTGGTATGCCTCTCCTTTTGACTTGTATTCATTGTTCATCGCTGTAAGCTGATCAACGAACTGCTTCTGATAATCCTGTATTTGCGTCTTGATCGTTTTGGTTTCCGGCATCTGATCGATCAGGGCATTAAAATTAATATAACCGATTTTGGTTTGCGCTTTGGCAATTCCCCCGACCAATACAATACTCACAGCAACTAAAGCAACCTTCAATAACTTTTTCATTTTTGTTCTCAACTTAATAATAGTCTAATTTACCGGTAAAATCATTTAGCAAAAACACCGGGCTTCAGGCCCAGTTTCACGATAACTTCGTCACTCTTATCATAACGCGGATTCGCATAAAGCATTATGATCTCGCTGTTCTTGTCAAATATCATATCCAGGTCATCGCTTTCGGCAACCTCTTGTATTGCCTTGGCCATACGATCCTGTATAGGTTTGATCAATTCATTACTTCTTTTCGCAAGGTCACCATCAGGCCCGAACTTCTGACGCTGAAAATCCCTCACTTCTTTCTCCTTCGCGGCTATTTCTGCTTCCCGCCGCTTTTTCATATCGGCAGTCATCAATACCTTATCGGCATCATAAGCCTTATATAAACGTTCGATTTCCTGCGAACGGTTGTCGACCTCCTTCTGCCACATATCCGATAAAGCCGCTATTTGCTTTTGCGCAGCGGCATATTCTGGTATGTGTTTTAAGATATAGTCCGAATCGACAAAAGCAAAACGCTGAGCAAATGTACTTGTAAACGCAGTAAACGTAAAAAACAATAATAAAATTATCTTTTTCATGCGCGCTGCAAATTTTTAGTTGAATCCGCCGTTCAGGCTCTGAGAGATAGAAAAGGCGAACTGTCCTTTGTTTGCATCAGGTATACCTGGTATCTTATCAAAACCATAGCCATAATCCAAACCAAGCAATCCAAAAATAGGTAAAAATATTCTCGCGCCGAAACCTACCGAACGCCTTACATTAAACGGATTAAACTGGTCAAAGCTGTTCCAAACGTTACCACCTTCGGCAAAAGCAAGTACAAATATCGTTGCCGACTGACTCGCAATTACCGGGTGCCGCAATTCGAAAGTAAACTTATCGTATACCGGGCTTCCCGGGTTGTCGTTCACGTTATAATTTGTACCTATCGGGATAATAGAGAAATTCTGGTAACCTCTCAGACCCACGATATCGCTACCCTGTAAGAACTCATAACTCTGCATACCGTCACCGCCCAGTTTAAACCGCTCAAACGGCGAAGGCCCAACTTCCGAATTATAGGATCCGAGGACGCCAAAACGAACCTGCGACATCAGCACCAGCTTACCGTAAATCTTCTGAAACCACTGACCATCAAATTTAAATTTCCAGTATTCAACAAAATGGTAACGCTCCTGCGGGGTAGCTATTTTGTAATTGATGTTGTTGAATAGCGAATATGGTGGTGTACCCTGAAGTGTTAACCTTATGTTCGAACCCTGTGTCGGGAATATGGGGGCGTCCAATGAGTTACGGCTAAGCTCCTGGGTTAACTTAATATTGTACGATTCACCATTCTGGAAGATGTATCCCGGGAAATTATCAAGACTATAATGATCGAAGTTCAGCGAATAGTTTAACCTGAAATAATCGTCCGGCCAATGGAGTATCTTTCCGAGCGTAACACCCACGCCGTTGATACGGAGTTTATTGTAATACGGGCTCGTCACAGCATAATATAGCCCCGTCGAACTTAACTGTGTATAAGCTGACAACGAGAAAAATATAGGCTTTCTGCCGCCCAGCCATGGCTCAGTAAATGTAAAGGAGTAGTTCTGATAGGTTCTTCCGCTCGATTGGCCCCTGATGCTCAGTTTCTGGCCGTCTCCCTTCGGCAAAGGTTTATAATCCTTCAGGTTGAAAATATTTTTCAGCGAAAAGTTATTGAAAGTCAAGCCAAGTGTACCCACCACCATGCCGCCGCCAAAACCGCCGGAAAGTTCGATCTGATCCGAAGGCTTTTCAACCACATTATAAATAATATCTACCGTCCCGTCTGTAGGGTTGATATTGGTTGGTTTGGGCTCGGTTTTTTGCTCATCAAAGTTACCCAGCTGCGCAATTTCACGTGTGCTGCGGATCAAAAGGTCTTTGTTGAAAGTCTGCCCCGGCAATGTCCTGATCTCGCGCCTGATCACCTTATCATTGGTCACATCATTTCCCTTAATGATGATCCTGTTGAGTGTATATTGCGGGCCTTCGTATATCCTTATGTCCAGGTCGACCGTATCATGATGTATCCTGGTCTGAACAGGGTCAGCATTATAGGTCAGGTAACCATTGTCGAGGTATAATGTCGAAATATCGTCGTTATTCGGTGTAGGGCCGCTCAATCTTTTATTCAGTTCTTCTTCACTGAAAATATCGCCTTTTTTTATCCTGAGCAGGTTATTTAAAAGCGATGTCGGATAACGTGCATTGCCCGACCAGGTAATATTGCCGAAGTAGTACTTATGCCCTTCGTACAGCTTTATCTTTACGTTTACAGTTTGGTCATCGTTTCTCCACACCGAATCGCTTAATATTTCCGCGTCGCGATAACCTTTGCCCTGCATCTTTTCGATCAGGTTCTGCTTATCATCCTCATACTTGCTCCGCAGGAACTTCCGTGATCCGAACAGGTTGTACCACTTGCGCTCACGGGTCTTTTTCAGGTATTTTTTCAGCTTATGGGCCGAGAACGCCTGGTTACCTTCAAAGATGACCTTATTGATCTTGACCTTTTGTTTTTTATCGACCGCTATTTCGAGTATGACACTGTTGGCATCGCCGGGATCGACACGCTGTTTTATGTCAACCGTCGTATTTAAAAAACCCTTTTCGGCGAAATGCTTTTTGATGATCGCCGTGGTTGTGCTTAACAGGTTTTCATTGACGATCTTCGAGTTTTTATCGCTCAGCAGCTTTTGCAGGTCTTCTATCTCACCTTTCCGTAAACCGGTAATATGCATACGCGATAAACGGGGACGTTCTGTTACAGCAATTTCCAGGTAGACCGTGTCCATGTTGATCCTGGTGATATAAAGCTGCACATCGTCAAAAAGGCCCTGATCGTATAAACGCTTGATAACTGCTGCATTCTGATCGCCGGGAAGGTTTATCCTGTCGCCCTTGTTCAGCTTGGATATCTGGATCAGCACATCTTTATCAAGATGCTTAGCCCCGCTAACCGTAACACCGCCAATGATGTAATCTTTCGGATTTAAATAGCTTAAACTATCAGGAGATATAGATTTTTGCAACATCACCCGCGGCTGATTTGAAACCTGGGCCATGGTTGCAGTACATAATATGGTTAAAAGTATAGCTAAAAGATATTTATTCATCCGGGTATTTTAAGTGGGCTAAAATAATTTATACAGTTGTTAAAAAGTGTTAAAAGTAAAATTAGTTAAGCTGCTCACTGGTCAGGCCAAAGCGGCGCTCGCGTTTCTGATAGTCAATAATGGCTTCATAAAGGTCTTCGCGCCTGAAATCTGGCCACAATTTTGGGGTAAAATACAACTCAGCATAAGCGATCTGCCAAAGTAAATAATTGCTGATCCGGTACTCGCCGCTGGTTCTGATCAGCAGTTCCGGATCCGGCATATTATTCGTGTATAAATTATTTTCAAATGTTTCTTCACTAATGTCGCCGATATTCAGATCCCCCTTCTGCACTTTAGCGGCAATATTTTTTGCGGCCCTTACAATCTCATTCCTCGAACTGTAGCTCAGGGCCAGCGTAAGCACAAGCCCGGTGTTGGTGCCTGTTTTATCCATTGCCCAGCTGAGCTCCTGACGGCACTTTGCCGGCAGCATTTCCAACTCACCGATAGCATTCAGGCGCACGTTATTCTTCATCAGGTGGTCTAT
>DASZWG010000145.1:0-2953 GCA_035546675.1 Mucilaginibacter sp.
TTATTACTTTAACGAGAGCATGCAACGCACCGATAATGAAAGCGCATTATCCTACATTATTACCTTCCGCGACCGCAGCACCATCACCATTTCGGGCATTAATGATTATATCAAATTGCAGCAGCCTTTCGACCCGACCAATACCGGTCGCGACAGCTTAGCCATCGGCACGCAGCATCATTACAATTCGCTCGATCTGCTGATCGTATCCAAACCGCAAAGCGTATTTACCTATTCGCTTGAAGCAACGCAGGGAGGTTATTACGACAATGGCCATCGCCTTAGCTTTAACGGTACCATTGGCTACCGTATACAGCCATATGTGAATATTGCGCTCAACGGCAATTATACCGATCTGCGGTTGCCCAGGCCCTACGGCGACACGCGTTTTACGCTGATCGGCCCGAAGGTCGACATCACGTTCACCACTACCCTGTACTGGACAACCTACATCCAGTATAACGAGCAGCAAAAGAATATGAACATCAATACGCGTTTCCAGTGGCGCTACCAGCCCGCTTCGGACCTGTTTGTTGTTTACGGCGAGAACTCTATGCCTTCGCCCTATACCCCAATAAACCGGCAACTGATCATCAAATGGACCTATTGGTGGAATATCTGATTTACCGGTACTTCCGTCACTTGTTTTATTTGCTGAATATTATAAATTTACCTGCGATAGTTTTTAACATCCATCAACCATTATTAACCGATTCAAGAACATGAAAGTATCACTCAAGCTGCCGCTGATCCTGCTTGCGACCGGCGCTTCACTGGCATTCACCCTGCCGGGCATCAAATCAAATCCACCGCAAAAAGGTAAATGGGTAAGCCTGTTCGACGGGACGACCCTGAAAGGCTGGCACGGCTACAACCAGACAGGACCGGTAACCAACTGGGGCGTGAAAGACGGCGATCTGGTAAGCATGGGCACCGCAAAAAATGCCACCCGCGGTTACATTATCACCGACAAAAAGTATGGCAATTTTGAATTGAAATGGGAGTGGAAAGTAGATAAGGGGACCAACAGCGGCGTAATATACCATGTGATAGAAGACGCAAAACATCATGCACCGTATGAAACGGGTCCAGAGTACCAGATCATTGATGATGCCGGTTTCCCCGAACACCTGGAAGAGTGGCAGAAAGCCGGCGCGGATTATGCCATGACCGTGCCCAATAGCCAAAAGGCATTAAAGCCCGTGGGCGAATGGAATACAAGTATGCTGATCTTTAACAGGGGTCATGTGGAACACTGGCTGAACGGTAAAAAAATAGTGGAATTCCAGGCATGGTCGCCCGAGTGGAACAAAAAACGCATGGCAGGAAAATGGAAAGACTATCCTGATTACGGTAAAGCCAAAACCGGCGAGATCGCTTTGCAGGATGAAGCCGGGACCGTCTATTACAGGCATATTATGATCAAGGAATTGTAAAGCCTCATCTAATTTTTTCATGTCATTTCGACGAGGAACGAGGAGAAATCTTAAACGAGTTGCATATTCTGCTTTTCTTAAGTCGAAGATTTCTCACTATCGTTCGAAATGACAGTCTGTTTATAAAATTCAGGATAATGCAGGAAAAAAATAAAACCACCCGCCGCGAGTTTATCAAAAAATCGGCTGTTGCGGCTGCTACATTTACCATTGTGCCCCGCTTTGTGCTGGGCAAAGGCTATATCCCGCCCAGCGATCAACTGACCAAAGGCATTATCGGGGTGGGCGGCATGGGCAAAAACCATATTCCTTACGGCGGCACGCGCGTAGTGGCGGTTTGCGATGTGGACAAAAACCATTTGCAGGAGGCCGCCAATATGGTCAACAACGGCGCAAAGCTGTTCGGCGATTACCGCGAGCTGATACAGTTGCCCGACGTCGATATCGTCCACGTGGCCACGCCGCCGCACTGGCACGGTATCATTGCCGCCGATGCGGCGAGGGCCGGTAAAGACGTATGGTGCGAAAAGCCCATGACGCATACCATCGGCGAAGGCAAACGCTTAGTGGAAGCCGTGCAGCAAAACGGCCGCATCTTCAGGCTCAATACCTGGTTCCGCTTCACGGACACGTTTTACGGTATGGGCACAACGGTGAAGCCGATCAAAAAATTGGTAGAGAGCGGTTTGCTCGGCTGGCCGCTGACGGTGACTGTGGGAAAACATACCGGCTTTGACTGGAAGTTTTACTGGGTAGGGAAAACCAACCTGCCCGTAATGCCCGTACCGCCCCAATTGGATTATAACTTCTGGCTGGGTCCTGCTCCGTTCAAGCCCTACAACCCGCACCGGGTGCATCAGACCTTCAGGGGTTACTGGGATTACGACGGCGGCGGTTTGAGCGATATGGGTCAGCATTACATCGACCCGATACAGTATTTCCTCGGCAAAGACGACGACAGCCCCATATCGGTTGAACTGGATGCGCCGCAGCAAAACATGGACGCAGTGGGCACCTGGCGAAGGATAACCTATACCTACGCCGACGGCTGCAAGATCATCCTCGACGGCGAGGGCAGCGTGGAAGGCGTACCGTACATCGAAGGGCCGAAGGGCAAATTGTATCCCGGTTTCAAATCGGATATCCCCGACCTGGAGAAAAAACTTGCTGAGTTCCCCGATCCTCAGCCACAGGTAACCGATTTTATCGAAGCGGTAAAGAACCGCCGGAAATTTGCGCTGAACGAGCAGAACGGCTATCGCTCCTGCACCATTGTGAACATCGGGCTGGTGGCGCTTCGTTTGGGGCGTTCGCTCAAATTCGACCCGGTTAAACAGGAATTTATCGGTGATGAGGGCGCAAACCGCCTGCTATTCCCGCCGCTCCGCGGACCATGGACCATTTAATTTTATTCCGGCAAAATGAAAAAGACATCTCAATATATCCTGTGGCTTTTCCTGGCTTTATCCGTTACGACCGCGAAAGCACAGCAAACCGACAGCCGCATATCGGCCATC
>DASZWG010000146.1:0-11120 GCA_035546675.1 Mucilaginibacter sp.
CGGATCAATACCGGCGGCAAATACGACAGCAAGGCCTTCCAGAAGTCGGTCGGGCTGAACGGTGTGGGCACCAAAGCCGTGAATGCGCTGTCGAATGCCTTCACCGTGCAATCGTACCGCGACGGCCGCACCAAGATAGCCGAATTTGTCAAAGGTGAGCTGACCCGGGAGGAACCTGAAAAAGATACCACGCAGCGCAACGGCACATCGGTCAGCTTTACGCCCGACGATACCATTTTCCGCCACTATCATTTTATCTCCGAGTTTGTGGAGAATATGATCTGGAACTATGTGTTCCTTAATTCTGGGCTGACCATCAATTTTAACGGGCAGAAATATTTTTCGGAAAAAGGCCTGCGCGATCTGCTCGAACGCAATACCGAAGCCGAAACCATTCGTTACCCGATCATCCACCTGAAAGGCGACGACATCGAAGTAGCCATAACGCACGGCCAGCAGTATGGCGAGGAGTATTACTCATTCGTTAACGGGCAGCATACCACACAGGGCGGCACGCACCAGGCGGCTTTTCGCGAAGCAGTGGTAAAAACCATACGGGAATTTTACAAAAAAGAGTTCGACGCATCGGATGTCCGGGCATCCATTGTGGGAGCTATCGCGATCAAGGTGCAGGAGCCGGTATTCGAGTCGCAGACCAAAACCAAGCTCGGCTCGCAAAATGTGGGTCCCGAAGGGCCTACCGTGCGCGGCTTTATCAACGATTTTGTAAAGAAGGAACTGGATAATTATTTGCATAAAAATCCGGCGACAGCCGATGCCATGCTGAAGCGCATTATGCAGTCGGAGCGCGAGCGCAAGGATATTGCCGGTATCAAAAAACTGGCCAACGAACGCGCCAAAAAAGCCTCGCTGCACAACCGCAAGCTGCGCGACTGCAAAGTTCATTTTGACGAGAAGGACGAAAAAGCGCAGGAAACCACGCTGTTCATCACCGAGGGCGATTCGGCCAGCGGCTCGATCACCAAATCGCGCGATGTGCAGACACAGGCGGTTTTCAGCCTGAAAGGGAAACCGCTTAACTGCTTCGGTTTGACAAAAAAGGTGGTTTACGAGAACGAGGAATTCAACCTGCTGCAGCACGCGCTGAACATTGAGGACGGGCTGGACGGGCTGCGTTATAATAACATCGTGATCGCTACCGATGCCGATGTGGACGGCATGCACATCCGTTTGCTGATGATGACCTTCTTCCTGCAGTTCTTCCCCGACCTGGTGAAGGCCGGGCACGTGTCCATCCTGCAAACCCCGTTATTCCGCGTGCGCAATAAAAAGGAAACTATTTACTGTTACAGCGACGAGGAACGAAAGGCGGCTATCGCGAAATTAGGCAGCAAGCCCGAGATCACCCGGTTTAAAGGCCTGGGCGAGATTTCGCCGGAAGAGTTCGGGTTGTTCATCGGCAAGGATATGCGCCTGGACCCGGTGATCCTGAAGGATGCGAACATCAAAGGCCTGCTCGAATATTTTATGGGCAAGAATACGCCTGAGCGCCAGCAGCATATCATCCGCGAGCTCCGCGTTGAAAAGGACGACGAAAACGTTAACCCCAATATTGCCGCAAGCGTAGAAGCGGAAGAACTTCCGGTAGCGGTGTAATCATCGCTATGAGATATTTACACTTGTAGTATCACTTTGCCAGGAATTGATCTGACTTGATGTGGTACCCGAGTATTTTGATCCTGCCTTTTTCTCCGGTCAGCACAATATCTACCTCAGCCATGCCCTTTTGGTAGTGGTTTTTGTAGATCAGTTGGTAGTCAGCCGAATTGGTTGTACCGCTAACAATGCGGGTCTGCCAATCGGCTAAGCTATCGCTTTGCATGTCGCCCAGTTTATCATACGAGTAAGTAAACAGGGTTTTAAGCGTTTCCTTTTTGGTATTTACCCAAAGTGAATCGCTGAACAAGCTATAGCTTGCATCGTAATTTTTAGCTTTCAGTATTTCAAAAAGTTTATTGGCCACTTTCTCTGCAGCATTCCGGTCCTCTTCGCTGTTAGTGCGGCTGGTTGTAAAAGTACAGGCTGTAAGCAATGCAGCAAGCGCCAACGTGCCGAATAAGGTTTTAAGGTTTCTCATGTTATTATTAATATGACAGGTTACGGAGGATTAAGGTAGTACAATTAAATCAATTTTTAAAACGAGCAGATTAAAAGCATTGCGATACGATTGCAATATTCTCGTTATACATTGCATGCTTTCCTGCCATAATTGCTATCTTGTAGCCCCTGTTTTAAAAGAACCCTCGCCTTACGAGAGGGCAGGGAGAGATCATGAAACAACACGAGATCAAAATAAATTTTACGGAGTACGCTTCGGTTGATGAATTGCCGGCCGAAGACAACGCGCTTTGTCTCGAAGCGGTGAAAGCGCTCAAAACTTCGCATTCACCCTATTCCAAATTCCGTGTGGGCGTAGCGATGCGCCTCCAAAGCGGCAAAATACTTCATGCCAGCAACCAGGAGAATGTGGCTTATCCTTCGGGCCTGTGCGCCGAACGGGTGGCCTTGTTCCACTGGGGCGCCAATCATGCCGGCGATCCCATCGAAGCGATGGCCGTTACGGCGCATTCGGATGAGTTCAAACTTACGCAGCCCGTTACCTCGTGCGGCGCCTGCCTGCAGGTGATGGCCGAATATGAAAAGAAACAAAGCAAACCCATCAAAATGCTGTTGTATTGCCAGGGAGGCCCGGTATGGTCGGCAACGGGAATTGACAGTTTTTTACCATTTTTGTTTTTCGAAGACCGGTTAAACCAGTAATGAGCCCTACCTGCTCTTCCCTGAAGTGGATGTGAGAGTAAAAAACAACAGCTATGAAATTGAAATACATATTATTGTTCGCAGCGCTTTTATTCGGTGCAAAAACCTTTGCCCAGAGCGGTTTCCCGTATGCTAATGAGATACGCGACTTTAAGCACGAGGACAGCCTGCATTTTCCCAAGCCGAACGGCATTTTGTTTATCGGCAGCTCATCCATCCGCCTTTGGGGCGACCTGGAACAGCGCTTCCCGAACGAGCCCATCATCAAACGCGGCGTTGGCGGCTGCGAATTGTCTAACGTCCTGAATTATTATACTCCGTATATTTTGTTTCCTTACCATCCGCGTAAAATTTTCATCTATGCGGGCGAGAACGACATCGCTTACGGTCATTCCGCCGATTCGGTGCTGGTCAACTTTAAGGCCCTGTACCGCATGATCCGGAAAAAGCTGCCCAAAGCCAAAATCTATTTCCTTTCGATCAAGCCAAGCCCAAGCCGTATGAAGTTCCTGGCTGCCGATATACATGCCAATCAAATCGTAAAGGACTACATCAAAGGTAAACCCAACTGTATGTACTTAGACATGGACGATGTGCTTTACAAACCCGGTACCGAACAGCCCGATTCTTCGCTTTACCGGCAGGATTACCTGCACCTGAACAGTAAGGGGTACGACCGCTGGCAAAAGATACTGGAACCGTATGTGAAATGATTTTTTATGTACTTGCGTTGCAGCAGTTAAGGAACTCCCTCCTTTTGGGAGGGGAGCGGTTGGAAAGTGAGAGAGCGGGGAGGGGTTTCTAAAAGCGGGATTTATTTAGACCCCTTCCTGCACCCCTGCCTGTCCGGCAGGCAGGTCCCCAAAAGGGAAGGAACCGCACAAACCACATCTCTTTTAATTCTTCCTATTTTATTCTATTTCCTGCACTATTGTCAAAATTGGGGTTAAAATACTGCCATTTTGTATTAAATCTCCGATGGGTTTGCTTTTTGCAGGAGCTGGCCTATGGACCCATACTCACAAATAATTATTGACGCAGTGGACAAACTGCATACCTCGGTCGTGAAGATCGAACAATTTGATATGGCAGGAGGGCGCGAAAAGGTGACGGGTACGGGTACCGGCTTTTTGTTCTCGTCCGACGGTTACCTGTTCACCAACAGTCACGTGGTGAAAAAGGCGAAGCAGTTGCGGGCGATGCTGTACGACGGCAATATTCATCATGCTGCGCTGATCGGCGAGGACCCGTATACCGACCTGGCCATCCTGAAAATAGATGCGGTTGATTACATACCCGCCGCGCTGGGCGATTCGGACGATCTGAAGATCGGACAGCTGGTTATCGCCATCGGCAACCCGCTGGGTTTCCAGCATACGGTAACCGCCGGCGTCATCAGCGCATTGGGAAGAACACTGTCGAGCGAGACGGGTTTCAGCATGGACAGTATGATACAGACCGATGCTTCGCTTAATCCCGGTAATTCGGGCGGCCCGCTCATCAATGCCGGAGGCGAGGTCATCGGCGTGAACACCGCCACCATCCGCGGCGCACAGGGTCTGTGCTTTGCCATCAGCATCAACACGGCCAAATCAGTGGCTAACCAGTTGATCCGTTATGGCAAGGTGAAGCGCGCTTATATCGGCGCAAGCCTGCAGCAGATAGCGCTGGTGCCTAAGCTGCGCACCATCCACCACCTTAAAAATCAACAGGCGCTGTTCATCACCCAAGTTGAGAACAACAGTCCGGCGGATAAAGGCGGTATGCTGAGCGGCGACATCCTGTATGCTTTTAACGATCAGCCGGTCGAAACATCCGATCAGCTATTCAAAATGCTTACCGAAGAAAAAGTCGGGCAGTTCCAGTACATCAGCGTTTTGCGGAATAACCAGAAAAAGGAACTGAGAGTAACGCCTGCGGAAAGATGATCAGAGATTGAATGCCGAATATCGAATTTCCAATATCGAATGATGAAGTTGACTTCGGTGTTCGGTATTCATGATTCATTATTCGATATTAAATTCCACTCGCCTGAAACAACAAAGGCCCCGTACGGGGCCTCTTTCGCAAACAAACAATAAACCACTTATTTATATGAGGTTTCCACCTTCGTAATTTTCCATTCGTCGCCATCGCGATGGGCAGTGATCACATCGGTGCGGGTCAGGTTTTTATACTTCATTTCTACCTTTTCGATGTAAGTTTTGTCGCTATCCTGTAATATCGTGCTGGTACAGGTGCAATCCTCGTGCAGGGCGGCGTCCGATTTCAGATAATCCATCACCTGCTGTTTGGTATGCGCATTAACGAGCGTCCCGCTGCCGCGGATGGTATAGAACTGCGCGTTGTCGGCTATGGCATTGCTCACATTGCCCAGGTCGCCGTAAACAATGGCGTCCACATAAGTATTAACCACCTCACCTTTCGTAGCATTATTGCGGTGCGAAACGGGTGCTGCATAAACTACACTGCCGGTTGCCAGCATGGCCAGTCCCAGCATCATTGATCTTAGTGTTTTCATAATATTGCCGTTAAGTTTTTAATTCGTTGTTGTATGTATAAGACAGTGCGGCGCGGGCGATCGTTACATCAAAAACCCCGTTTTGACCCGTATTTAACAATCTTTAACAATTGGCATTTAACATTCGGGGGTAATGCCTTAAATTGGACTCATGGTTGAGTTCACGACGATGATGCTGCAGTTTGCCGAGCAGGGCGAAAAGACCGGCTGGACCTACATCGAGATACCCGCCGATATTGCGCAGCAGCTGAAACCGGGCAACAAGAAATCCTTCCGGGTAAGGGGTATGCTGGATGCGCTGCCCGTGAGCGGCATGGCGCTGATGCCCATGGGCGAAGGTAATTTCATCATGGCGCTGAAAGCCGAAGTGCGCAGGGGCATCCATAAAAATGCGGGCGCGATGCTGCACGTAAAGATCGAGGAAGATACCGCTTACAAAGTGGAAATCCCGGCCGACCTGCAGGTGTGTTTTGATTTTGAACCCGAGGCGGTTGAGTTTTTCAATAGCCTGGCCAAATCGCACCGCGAATATTTTATCAAATGGATAGAAGACGCTAAAACTCCGGAAACCCGCGCCAAACGCATCGTCAACACGGTGAATGCTATGCTGCGGAAATGGCGCTATAATGTGATGATGCGGGAGATGAGGAAAGAGAGGTGAATGTGCGGATGTCTGTTAAAGTTTTAGCTTTCTTGGATTTTGCCTGTTATCGAAAACGGAAACAATGACAACGGCGTCTTTCAATTCCTGAAAATAAATTGAGGTTTGTGGTGATGCGACGCAAAGGCGAATCTTTTTTTGTTCTTTAACATAAGGAAAATGTTCGGGCGAGTTTTGTATGCGAATTAATGTTTGACTTATTTCTGCTAAAACCCTTCGTGATATGTCCTCGCCCCACTCACTAATCAAATAATCTTGCAGTTTATTGAATTCTTCTGTTGCTCTTTCAGACCAGATTAGTAAATCAGCCATTCTTTTTTCGAAGCTGATTTAATTTATTTTCCATTATAGCCATTACCTCAGCGTGAGTGTGAACGCGGCCGGCTTTAATATCTTCAAGTCCGGCTTTGATACCTTCTATAGCTTCCGGCGGCAGATCGCCCCAATCTTCATCATCGTCAGTTTCAATCTGGTATTCAAGTCCCATTTTTTTCAAAAAGGCCTCAACTGCGGGTAAATCCTTCTCTTTATCTATTTCAACTGTCAGCGTCGTCATAAACCAAATTTACTAAGAAAACATTTATATTCATAATCAGTTTACGCCAACTTCCCCACCGCTCTCTTCAAAATATTCACCCCTTCTTCCTGTTCTTTCAGGTTCAGCGATGCAAAGCCCAGGCGTATAAATTCGGTGTTGACCGAATGGGCGAAATAATCTTCGCCGTCGCTGACAGACAGCCCCATTTCAGCCGCTTTGACGGCAATGGCTTTGGCATTAAGGCCGTTAAGGTACCGCATCCACACCGCAAAGCCGCCGCCGGGGATTTTAAAGGAAACGTGATCGCCCAGTTGTTCCTGCAGCAGGCTGCAGAATGCGTCGCGCCGCTCATGGTAGATCTTATTGGTCTTTTTCAGGTGGCGGCCGATGTCGCCGTTCTTCAGCAGGTTGGCCAAAGCCTCTTCCAGCAGTTGTTCGCCCTGCCGGTCGATCATCCTGCGCAGGCGCGCCAGTTGAACTACCAGGTTCTGCGGCGCTGCCACAAACCCGACGCGTATGCCCGGCGCAATGGTTTTGGCAAATGAGCCGACATAGATCACGCTGCCGTAGTAATCGGCGCTGGCTAAGGGAAGTACGGGGCTGCTGGTATAGTGATAGTCGTAATCATAGTCATCCTCCAGGATGGCAAAGCGGTACTTCATCGCCAGTTCGAGCAACTGCATACGCCGCTCGGCGCTCAAGGTGACCGTTGTAGGCCGGTGGTGATGCGGGATAACGTACAGCAGCCGCACTTTTTGTTTTTTACAGATGTCCTCCACCGCGTTCAGGTCCATGCCGCATTCATCAACCGGAGCAAAAGCCAGTTGCGCCCCGGCGTAGGCAAAGATGTCGTTAGCCATGGGATAACCCGGTTCGGGGACGATCACCGCGTCGCCTTTGGATAAAAGCACCTGGGCGGTCAGGTACATGGCCATCTGCACGCCTTTGGTGACCTGGATATTTTCCATACCTGCCTTTATGCCGCGTGTTTCGGCCAGGAACTTCGACAGTTCAAAGCGCAGGCTTTCCGAACCCTGCTCGGGGCCGTACATCAGGTATCTTGAGGTGAACTGGTAATTCCCGAAACGACGGTATTCGCGTGCCAGCAGTTCTATCGGCGCCAGGCGGGTATCGGGAAAACCGTCGTTGATCACCAGGTTATACGGTGGGTGAGTTTTATTGAAACTGCTCAACGGAACGCGATTTTCATCTACCGCAAAATGGGTTCGGTGCGGGACGTTATCGGGATGAATACCCTGCTGCAATGCTTTGGGGGTAATATCGGGCAGGTTCTTCGCTACAAAAATTCCCCTGCGCGGGTAGCTGTCCACCCAGCTTTGGGCATACAATTCATCATAAGCAGCTACCACCGTTTTCCGGTGTACATTCAGCGCATCGGCCAAAACCCGGCTGCCGGGCAGGGCGCTTTCGGGTTTTAATGTACCCCGCCTGATCTGTGCAATGATACTGTTGGCGATCTGTTGGTACACCGGAACAGACGATGCTTTATTGATCTGTACTAAGCTTTCAACTACAGACATACTGGACTACCTGATTTGCAAATTCTGGACTATTAAAGTAGTCCAATATCGCTATAATTTTGAATTGTCAAAAGCAAAAAGGTCATGACAACGATCAGCAGAACCACAATATGCACCACCTGCGGTACTAAGTTCCCGCACAATGAACGGGTACCCGCGCTTTGCCCCGTCTGCAACGACGACCGCCAGTTCATCAGCCTGGCCGGCCAAAGCTGGACCAGCGAAGAAGAATTGAAAAAAGGCCACAGCGTTAAGATCAGTCCAATCAGTGAACGCCTGTACACGCTTACCGTAACACCCGTTTTTGCTATCGGTCAGCGGGCTTTTTTGCTGCTGTCGCCGGGCGGCAATATTTTGTGGGATTGTATCCCGCTGCTGGATGATGCGGCCAAAGAATTTATCCACAGAAAAGGTGGACTGAAAGCTATCGCTTTTTCGCACCCGCACTTTTACAGCAACATGAACGAGTGGGCGGCTGAGTTTAACTGCCCGGTATATATCCACGAAAATGATAAATCGTGGATATTCAATTACGGCCCTCATGTCAAACTATGGAGCGGCGATGAAGAGCCGCTTTGGGACAATATCAAACTGGTTCACACCGGTGGGCATTTTCCCGGCAGCAGCATGCTGCATATCGCATCGCTTTCGCCGGGCGGCGCGATGCTTTGCGGCGACAGCCTGTACATTTCGCGCAGCCTGCGTCATACCGCGGTGATGTTCAGCTATCCCAACAACATCGCCCTGCTGAAGGAAGATTTCGCCGCTTTTTATGAAAAATGTTCGAAACTGCAATTCTGCAGCCTGTACGGCGCCACTTTCGCGGGCCAGGAGCTGGTTGGGAATGCTTACGAAGTTTTTACCCGTTCGATGGAGCGCTACAAGAAAGTCTACGGACTACAAAAATAAGTCAATTTATCTGTTAACTATCTGTACATAAATATCATGAAAGCAAGAATGAACATCAATGAGGCCGAGCCGCGCATTTATAAGGCTATGGCTGTGGCCGAAAACCAGATCAAAGAATTTAACCTGGATGCCAAACTGAAGGAACTGATCAAGGTGCGCGTATCGCAGATCAACGGCTGCGGCTATTGTGTTGATTATCACAGCAAGGATTCGCTCGCTTTGGGCGAAAGCGTACAGCGCCTCCTGGCGGTTGTCGCCTGGTGGGAAACGCCCTTTTTCAGCGACGAGGAACGTGCTGCCTTTAAGCTGGCCGAAGAGGTAACCCGCGTTTACGAGTACGGTGTTTCGGACGAAACCTATGAAGAAGCCATCAAATACTTCGGTAAACAGGGCGTAGCGCAGATCATCTTTATCGCCATCACCATCAACGGCTGGAACCGTATTGCCATACCGATGCACATGGTTGCCGGGGTGGATTGAGATCGTTGTCTGCAGCGCGACGGGTTAAAACCCATCTTTACAAAATTCCGCGAGCCTGCGGCTCTGTTGTTCGCAGAGGCGTAGCCTCGGCAGCTAATGTAACAACGGATTTTAATCCGTTGGCAACCTGCAACTGATGTGCAAATGTTAATTAAATCTGCACGTCCGCTCATATTCACATCTGCACATTGTACTATATTTACCGTTCTATATCTATAACAGTGAAGAATGAGTGAAGATTTGAACGGGCATCCGTCCGATACTAACAACGATAACAAACTGCACAATACCACGGCCCTGCGGGGACTGTACGAAAGCTGGTTCCTGGACTATGCCTCGTACGTGATCCTCGACCGCGCCGTGCCGCATATCAACGACGGGCTGAAACCCGTTCAGCGCCGAATCCTGCACTCGCTGAAGGAAATGGACGACGGCCGTTTTAACAAGGCGGCCAACGTGATCGGGAATACGATGAAGTATCACCCGCACGGCGATGCTTCCATCGGCGACGCAATGGTGCAACTGGGACAAAAGGACCTGCTGATTGATAAGCAGGGCAACTGGGGCGACCCGATAACCGGCGACGCTGCCGCCGCCCCGCGCTACATCGAAGCGCGCTTATCGAAGTTTGCGAACGAAGTTGTTTTTAATCCGGATACCACCGAATGGCAGGCCAGCTACGACGGCCGCAATAAGGAGCCGGTAACCCTGCCGGTAAAGTTCCCGCTGCTGCTGGCACAGGGTGCGGAGGGTATTGCGGTGGGTTTGGCGACCAAAATATTGCCGCACAATTTTATCGAGCTGCTGGATGCCTCGGTCGGGGTATTGCGGGGCGTTCGGCCAGATCTGGTGCCGGATTTCCCGACCGGGGGCCTGGCCGATACTTCGGCTTATAACGAAGGTCAGCGTGGCGGCAGGGTACGCGTTCGCGCCAGGATCGTGGAGCGCGACAAAAAGACTTTAGCCATTACCGAAATACCCTTCGGCACCACAACGGGCAGCCTCATCGACAGCGTAATATCGGCCAACGACAAGGGCAAGATCAAGATCAAAAAGATCGAAGACAATACAGCGAAGGATGTGGAAATTATGATCCACCTGGCGCCGGGTATCTCGCCCGATGTGACCATCGACGCGCTGTATGCCTTTACCGATTGCGAGGTGTCCGTTTCGCCCAATACCTGCGTGATACAGGACGACAAGCCGCGCTTTATGAGCGTGAACGACCTGCTGACCGAAAGCACCGAATACACTAAAGAACTGCTGAAGCAGGAACTGCAGATACGCCTGAAGGAGCTGATGGAGAAGATATTCTTCAGCAACCTGCTGAAGATATTTATACAGGAGGGGATGTATAAAAACCCGGATTACGAAAACTCGGGCAGCTTTGAGGTGGTGGTTGAAGTGCTTAATAAACTATTCATGCCGTTCTTCCCGCAATTTTACCGCGAGATATTGTCTGAAGATTACAAGAAACTGATCGATAAGCCGATGAGCAGCATCACGCGCTTTGATGTGAAAAAAGCGGATGAGCTGATGAAAGCGCTGGAGGCGGAGATCAAAGAAGTGAAGCATCACCTGAAGCACCTGACCGAATATGCCATTGCCTGGTTCGAAAAGCTGAAGGAAAAATACGGCAAGGGCCGTGAGCGGAAGACCGAATTAAGAACCTTCGATAAAGTGGAGGCC
>DASZWG010000147.1:0-2492 GCA_035546675.1 Mucilaginibacter sp.
GCGTCAGCGTTGATGCACCGGTTTTGCTGCTGTTCACGTTGGACGGATTGCCGCGGTACCTGATCTCGGACGCTCCGGTAGTATTTACATTCAGGCTGTTCAGTACATTGATATCGCAATGGCTGGCGCCGGTGGTATGTATGTCATAGCTACCCACCACGAAATCAAGCGCCGAAACTTTGCCTTCGCCGGTCAGCTCAACCTTGTTTGATGTAGCCTGGCCTTTCAGGTCTATTTCGCTGGCGCCGCTGCCGTCGATCTGTACGTTTGCCGCTGTCAGGTCAAGGTCGACCTTGCTTGCACCGCTCAGCCCGATCCGCAGATCGCCGGTATTGAGTTTACCGTCGGATATAAATTCAACAGCACCGGAACCTTTGATACGCTCAACCTGCTTCAGGCCAATATTGATCACCATTTCGCCGGCATTGCAAAAGTTCTTCCTGCTGTAAATATGCAGTTCGTCCCCGTCCGACTCGACGTGGATATACTTCTGCAGGTTATCGTCGGCTGTAACACTCACATTCCCGGTGCTGTCCTGCTTCAGGTTCACTTTGAAAGCCCCCGATACACTGATCCTGCTAAAATTACCCACTTTAGTATCGTTAGTAACTTTGTTACCCGACCCTTTAATGCAGCCGAACCTGCACGAAGACCAAAGAGACACCGCTATGACAGCCGCCAGCAACAGCGTACCGGAATATATTCTTTTCATGATATACTTTCTTTTGAAGGTTTGACGATGTGTGCAGATTTTGGTTACATCAAATATATAAAAAAGCCATCGGTTGGATGGCTTCGTATCGATTATATGTTGACTCCCGGAGGGATGTTTATTTTATAACCCGGCGAACTGATCATCGCTCTTACCCGCTGCTGCAAAAGCTTCTACGCTGCGATCTATATGTTCAGCAGCAAACTCGGTGCTGTTCACGGTAGCCGCATAATTGGATCTTAAGCTGCATTCACTTACCCTGCCTGAAAGATCGGCTTTAGCGCGGTCGTTTACCGTAATATCGGCACTAAAACCATCGAGATCGAGTTTTGCATAAGCATTGTCGTTCAGCGTAATACTCATTTCGATACCCGAAAGCTTTCCGAATGATCTTACTTCGGCATTATCGTAAGCGGTAATAGAACGCAGGTCGTAAGCCTTAATCCAAACCACCAGCTTTTTGTCGCTGTAGGATGAGATACGCAATACCCCGTTGCGGCTCTGAACCAGTGCGCTTTCCGAATAATAACGGTTGTACACCTTTACCTGGTCGCTGTCGCTGCTGGATACATACAATTCCACGTTGCCGTAAACTTCGATCTTATTGATCCTGCTTACATCGGTCAGTACCGTGCTTACTTCTTTGTCGTCTGAGGCTTTTTTGTCAGCTGCCAGTGCTGAGTTCCCTATACCTAAAACTATTGCTGCGATAGTTACGAAGGTTAAAATTTTAGTTTTCATATCTTTAATATTTTGATTGTCAGTGTTTTTGTTTCTAAATACACCCATAAGACGCTGCCCCTGAAAGACCGTTACAGCAAAATGGCCCCTATTCCTTGTACAAGGGGTTTTTCCCGGTAAAGCGGGGTTTGGAGTCGGTGAAAATTCCGGGCATCTTGTCGCAGGCGGCCCCTCAAAATGTCGGCTTCGGGTATTTTATATGAATTTTATCCGGCTTAACTTTAGCTTATCAAAATTCCGCAGCATGGCAGAAACCAAAACAAAATTTGAAAACATAGACGATTACATCGCCGGTTTCCCGGAAGATATCCGGCAAACGCTCGAAAAGATCAGGAAAACGATCAGGCAATCAGCGCCGGGTACGGAAGAACTGATCCACTACCAGATGCCGGCCATCGCATTTCGCGGCAGGGTGATCCTGTATTTCGCGGCATTCAAGAATCACTATCATATCACCATGCCGAAGCCGGCCAAAGTATTCGAAGCTTTCAAGGATGAGATAGCCGGACTCGATATTTCCAAATCGACTATCCGGCTGCCGATAGGTCAGCCTTTCCCGTTTAACCTGATCGGTGAATTTGCCCGGTTCAGGGTTAAAGAACTACAGTAGGCGTTATTAACAAAAAACCCGCCCCGGTAAACCGGGAGCGGGCTTCAATCAATCAACTCTCTGCTAAATTATATTTTTTAGTCTGGTGTTACGGTATAAGTAAGCGCCACCGGATCTAAGGTAACAAGGTATTTACCCGATGTTGCTATAGGAATATTATCACCATTCAGGGATAAGGTACCGTTGCTACCCCCCAGATTAGTTCCCCAATCATGGTTCAGGCGGAATTTTATATTCCCACCGGCTGTTAAATTTACGACCACTGACCATGTTTGAGTGCCATTATCAAATTTCATGTCCGTATCGCTTTGATAACCACTGCTGGCAGGCCAACCTCCCGGGGACGCATCACCCACCACACTCCACAAAGTTGGTGTCAGGGTAAGCGTGTTCTTATTCGAGTCAAAAACAACCAGGTCGCTTGTTATA
>DASZWG010000148.1:0-9520 GCA_035546675.1 Mucilaginibacter sp.
CGTAAAATGTTGAATCGATAATGTTGCCCGTAGCACCGGCAAATATCAGGGCTACGTTCATGATCAGGCCGCGATTGTACTTGTGCCTGATGAGGTATACCAGGCCCCAGCCTATCGCAAAGACCGCTCCGATGCGGAACAGCGTCAGGAATAATTTACCAAACCAGCCGCCAAATTCTATCCCGAAAGCCATACCGTTGTTTTCGGTATAGCGCAGCATGCCGTGGTTGCCGAGCAGATGTATCTCGTCGCCGAGATTCATGTGCGCCCGCACCCAGGTTTTGATGATCTGGTCGGCAAGAATAATAAAAGCAGCAAGCAGGAAGGGTTTGGTAAAAGAGGCCTTCATTAATATTGCTTCAGTTTCGCTTCCATGCTCAGCGTAGTATGCGGCACAGCGCGTAAACGTTCTTTCTGTATCAATTTACCGGTTTCGCGGCAAATACCGTACGTTTTGTTCTCGATACGCACCAATGCAGCATCCAGTTGCTCGATGAACTTCTTCTGGCGGGCCGCCAATTGGTTGATCGACTCTTTTTCAAGCGTCGCCGACCCGTCTTCCAGTGTTTTATAAGTTCCGGCAGTATCATCGGTGCCGTTGGCATTAGGGGTGCTAAGCGATGATGCCAGTGCATTTAACTCTTCTTTAGCAATGCGCAGCTTATCCAATATCAATTCCTTAAATTCCTGCAGCTCTGCATCAGAGTACCTGGTCTTTTCTGTTTCCTGTTTCATTCTATGCTTTAGTTATGTCGATCAGTATTTCATGGTCGTCGATTAATACCTTTTCGCCTTCATCCAACTGAGTATCGATCAAAAGACTGTCAGCTAAAATTTCGGCGCAAATATAGGATAAATTATTCTTCACAGCTTCGCTGATCGATGCGTGATCGCGCAGCCTTACGTTGATCTTGTCAGTCACTTCAAATTCTTTCCCTTTACGCAGGTTTTGTATACGATTGATCAGTTCGCGCGATATCCCTTCCTGCTTTAACTCTTCGGACACTTTAACGTCCAACGCGACAGTAAGTTTCCCCAAATTAGCCACCTGCCAGCCCGGAACATCTTCGGCGATGATCTCAACGTCGCTAATCGCTATTTCGAATTTCGAATTTGCAATTTCGAATGTAAATATTCCTTCCTGCTCAAGCTTGGCGATTGCCTCCTGACTCATGTTTGATATTGCATCAGCCACAGCCTTCATATCCTTGCCTACCTTGGGGCCGAGCGCCTTAAAATTCGGCTTCACTTTCTTTTTGATGAAACCGGATGCATCGGTAATGTATTCGATGGTTTTGATGTTGGTTTCCGAAAGGATCAGCTCTTTTACCCTTTCGACCTGGTGTTTGAAATTTTTATCCAGGATAGGCAGCAGTATCCGGCTCAAAGGCTGGCGCACATTGATGCTCACTTTTTTGCGCAATGACAAGACAAGCGACGAAATATCCTGCGCAAGCTGCATGCGTTCTTCGAGTGCTTTATCGACGAGTTGTTTTTGGTAAGCCGGGAAATCGGCCAGGTGGACCGACTCGAAGCTTTCCTTTCTGGTCACTTTATTCAGGTCGGTATACAGGCGGTCGGCAAAGAACGGAGCGATGGGCGACATCAGCTTGGCGATGGTTGCCAGGCAGGTATACAGCGTTTGGTAAGCCGACAGCTTATCTTCCGAATCATCCGACTTCCAGAAACGGCGGCGGCTAAGGCGCACATACCAGTTGCTCAAATGCTCGTCCACAAAATCCTGTATCGCACGCGCGGCCCTGGTCGGCTCAAAATCAGCATAAAATTCATCAACCTCTTTGGTCAGCGTATTGAGCAGCGAAATGATCCAGCGGTCAATTTCAGGACGTTTATCCAGGTCAATTTCAGCCTCACTGTAAGTAAACTGATCGATGTTGGCATACAGAGCGAAGAAGGAATAGGTATTATAAAGCGTGCCGAAAAATTTGCGGCGCACTTCATCAAGCCCTTCCATATCGAATTTCAGGTTATCCCAGGGCGATGCATTGCTGATCATATACCAGCGTGCGGCGTCGGGGCCGTATTTTTCAATGGTATCAAAAGGATCGACCGCATTGCCCAAACGTTTGGACATTTTGTTGCCGTTCTTATCGAGCACCAAACCGTTCGATACAACGTTTTTGAACGCAACACCTGCATTACCTACTTCCCGGTTAACCGCTTTTACTTCGTCGCTGCATTCGCTCAGCATCACGGCTATGGCATGCAGCGTAAAGAACCAGCCTCGGGTTTGGTCCACACCTTCGGCAATAAAATCGGCCGGGTACGCGTTTTTGAATTGTTCCTTATTCTCGAACGGGAAATGCCATTGTGCATAAGGCATAGCGCCGCTGTCGAACCAAACGTCGATCAGGTCGGGTTCGCGGAACATTTTATTTCCTTTTGCAGAAACCAATATCACATCATCTACATAAGGTTTATGCAGATCAAATGTTGAATTATTGAGTGACTGAATTATTGATTTATTCTTGTCGCTTTCCTCTTTTGACAATACCCCGCTATCAACTGCTACTGCCAGTGCTACTGCCAACTCTTTCATCGAGCCAATGCATTTTTCTTCGCTGCCGCCCTCCTCGCGCCAGATGGGCAGCGGCGTACCCCAGTAACGCGAACGCGACAGGTTCCAGTCGACCAAATTCTCCAGCCAGTTACCAAAGCGGCCCGTTCCGGTCGATTCTGGTTTCCAATTAATGGTTTTGTTCAGTTCAACCAGTTTATCCTTAACCGCGGTGGTTTTGATGAACCAGCTATCGAGCGGGTAATATAAGATCGGCTCATCGGTGCGCCACGAGTGCGGATAACTGTGCTCGTATTTGCGCACGTCAAACGCCTTATTTTCTTCTTTCAGCTTAATGGCGATCATCACATCCGTGGCCCTGAAACCCGGCTCCTCGCGCTCAGCTCTAGTATAGTATTCTTCTTTTACATAACGCCCGGCAAAATCGGTCACTTCCTTTACAAAGCGCCCCTGTTTGTTCACCAGCGGCGCTTCCTTGCCGTTCTCATCCAGTACCAGTACCGATGGAACGCCCTGTTCTTTACATGCCCGGAAGTCGTCGGCGCCAAAAACGGAAGCGGTGTGCACAATACCTGTTCCGTCCTCGGTCGTTACAAAATCGGCCGGGATAACACGGAAGGCATTCTTTTCCAGGTCGGCGTTGGTCACATAAGGCATCAGTTGATGATACCGCAACCCTACCAGGTCAGCGCCTTTAAAAGTAGCGGCCACTTTCCATGGGATCACTTTATCGCCTTCCTTAAAATCTTCAAAGGAGGCGTTCTCACCCTCGGCTTTAAAGTATTTGCTCACCAGTTCCTTTGCCAGGATAACGCTTACCCGCTCAAAGGTGTATGGGTTGAAGGTTCTGACCTTCACATAATCGATATCCTCGCCTACCGCCAGCGCACAGTTTGATGGAAGCGTCCAGGGAGTGGTCGTCCAGGCCAGGATCACGGTATCCTCGTCGCCTTCGAAAAGCAGGGGCATCAGGGGATGATGCTGATCATTCTTGAGATGAAACTGTGCCACGATGGTCGTGTCCTTCACCATTTTGTAGGTTCCCGGCTGGTTCAGTTCGTGCGAACTTAAGCCGGTGCCCGATTTGGGCGAATAAGGCTGAACGGTATAGCCTTTGTATAAAAAGCCCTTGCTGTACAGCTCCTTTAGTATCCACCAAAGGGTTTCGATGTATTCGTTCTTGTAGGTGATATACGGATCATTCAGATCGACCCAGTAACCCATCTTTTCGGTCAGGTCGTTCCATACATCGGTAAATTTCATCACTTCCCTGCGGCAGGCGTCGTTGTAATCTTCGATGGATATCTTTTTGCCGATGTCGTCCTTGGTAATGCCGAGGGTTTTTTCAACGCCCAGCTCAATGGGCAATCCATGTGTATCCCAACCGCCTTTACGCTTCACCTGGTAACCCTTCAGAGTTTTATAACGGCAAAAAATATCTTTGATGGTACGCGCCATCACATGGTGGATGCCAGGCATGCCGTTTGCCGACGGCGGCCCCTCATAAAATGTGTACGGATTATTCCCGGGGCGGCTTGTGATGCTCTTTTCGAAGATATGATGTTTCTTCCAGAACTCCAGGATATCCTTGCCGGTCTGCGATAAATTCAGTTGCTTATATTCCTTGTACATCAATATATTCCACCTCAAATTTTAGAGGTGGCAAAAATACGGATTTTTAACATAAAAAGCTATATTAGCCCTATGAAAATCAAATTATTGATCTCAGTGCTGAGCGCAATATTGTTTGTGTTTTTCCTGGCTATCGACCTGAAAGCCGGTCACGATTCGGCAACCGATAAATGGATGAGTTTCGGCATGGGTGTAATGGCGCCCGTATGCCTGGCGGGGTTGATATCAACGGTCATGCTTTACAGGAAGCAGAAGTCCATTTGATTAAAAAATCCGGGCTTACAGAATTGCCCTTGTTGCCCCGCCGTCGATCTGTATCGTCGTCCCGCTGATATACGCCGCCTGTTCTGAAGCTAAAAAAGCCACCAAAGCACCCAGTTCTTCCGGTTTGCCTATGCGGCCTATAGGGATCAATTTAGACCTGTCTTTCATGGCTTGTTCGATATCAACGCCTTTGGGAAACACTTCCTTCACACGGTCAGTCAGGATCAATCCCGGCGCAATGTTATTTACCGTAATTTGATAAGGCCCCAGTTCATCGGCCATCAGTTTAGCCATGCCCACCACACCTATACGCATAGCGGTTGACAGCACCGCACTGTTAAGCACCGATTTTACAGATCCGCTGATGATATTGATAATGCGCCCGCCGCCGGCCTGTTTCATATAAGGCAGCACTTCGCGACTGGTACGCGAAAAGCCAAGTAAGGTCAGTTCAAAGGCCTTTTGCCAGGCTTTATCGTCAAAATTCTCGAACTTGTCGAAGGGCGGACCGCCGCCGTTATTTACTAAAATATCGATCCCGCCAAAAGTTTCGGCGGTTTTTTGGATAAGACTACACACCTGCTCCGCATCCGCAACATCAGCAGGGATGGCCGTAACCGGGTTGCCTGTTTGCTGCTGAATTGCTGCGGCTGCTTTATTGAGTTCTTCAGCGTTACGAGAACAAATAACCACTTTAGTGCCTTCGGCGGATAACGCCAAAGCGGATGCCCGGCCAAGCCCTGTGCTGGCCGCCAGTACCAAAGCCGTTTTATTTTTGAGTTTGAGATCCATAATAAACACGAATTGCACGAAGTTAGGCGAATTACACGAATTCAATTACGATTAGTTGGCATTCGTTTAGGCAATTCGTACCTATTCGCTTAAATTCGTGACTATTCTTATGAACAAATTTTTCCGCGGCTTTGGTTATGCATTCAAGGGGGTCTCCTATGCGATAAAAACCCAGCTTAATTTCAGAGTGCACCTGTTTTGCGCTCTTATCGCCATAGGTTTGGGTTACACATTGCACATTTCTACCGCCGAATGGCTTTGGGTCATCCTCGCTACCGGGTTGGTGCTGACGGCGGAAGCGTTCAACACGGCCTTGGAATTGCTCGTCGACCTGGTATCGCCCGAATACAATAAAAAGGCCGGGCATATTAAGGATATGTGCGCAGCGGCGGTGCTTGTCACGGCTGTAACAGCCTTGGTGATCGGTCTCGTTATATTTCTGCCCAAACTAACCGCCTTGCTCCATCATGCTGCATAAAACCCGTGGCATCGTATTTAAAACCACCGATTACGGCGAAAGCGGCATGATCGTACAGGTGTTTACTGAAAAGTTTGGCCTGCAATCCTACATCATAAATGGGGTAAAAAAACCGAAAGCTAAAATAACCCGTACCATGCTGCAGCCGCTGCATTTGCTGGACATGGTTGTTTATCATAAGGCGAGCGGATCCGTGCAAAGAGTAGCCGAACTTAAAAATTCCCCGGTTTTGCAAAGCATCCCGTATGATGTGGTAAAAACCAGCCTGGCTATTTTTTTGAACGAGGTTTTATATAAAGCCATCAGGCAGCAGTCGGCTGATGAGAACCTGTTCGAATTTATTTTCAATGCTATCGAATGGCTGGATAACCAGGATGAAGGCATCGCCAATTTTCACCTGCTTTTTTTAGTCCGCTTGACGCGCTACTTAGGCTTCTATCCCGAGCAGGCTAAAATTGAGGACTATTTTGATATGAAGGAAGGGGCTTTTACCCGATACAAACCGCAGGGACTTTATTACCTGTCGCCTCCGCACACACAAAATTTTCATGACCTGCTGCAATCCAATTTCGGCGACATTGACCGGCTAAAGTTCAGCAACGACGAGCGCCGTTACCTGCTTCAAAAACTGCTCGGGTTTTACGCCCTGCACATTGAGGGGTTTGGGAATATCAAGTCGCATGAAGTACTGGAGGAAGTGCTGGGGTGACTCAAATTCTGCTTTCTTCGGGAAGAATACAGAGTGAGGCCAATCATTGCGGCACAATCCCCCGAACGATCTTCCGCACATCCAGACAGGTCCATATTGTGGCTAAATACCCGTTTACAGGGATATAAGTAAAGATGATCCCTGTAACCTTGCGGCTCCGGTCAACCCAGGGATGGGCCCCAAAAGCGCCGGGGCTGCTGTCTTCGATCAGTACATCGTTTGCACCTGTTACATCCCGCCAGTTTCCGATGGCATAAAAATCATTATTTTGAAGCAATACGAGCGGGTACGGCGTATAGGCCACTTTTACGTTAGCAGTCTGGCCCTGTTCCATAGCAGCTATCGCACTCTGGCTCAATATTCTTGTACCGTCCGCAGCCACACCCTCATTCATGATCATATTCAGGTATTTGATGTAATCATTGGCCGTACTGCGGGCGCCGCCCGCAATTCCGGGATTTGACGTCAGGCCGTAGTCGGTATTGGTCATCCCCAGCGGGCCCGCTATTTTCTGCTGGAAAAGACCGGCCCAGCTTTCGCCCGAAACCACTTCGCAAACCCGGCCGGCCACCTGCATGCTTACGCCCCCATAATAAAACTGTTTGCCCGGAGCAGCCAGCAGCGGAACATTTTTGGCGATGGAGTCGGCAGCCTGGGCAAGCGTCAGGAAAGGGTTGCTTTCATAGCCCTGTGTGGAATTACCGGGGAAACCTGATGTGTGCGAAAATAACTGGGCTATGGTGATATTGCCTTTATGATACTTGGTAAAATCGGGCAGGAACTTGCCGACTGTATCGGTCAGTTTCAACTTGCCTTCGTCCACCAAACTCATCAGCACGCCGGCTGACAGCCATTTAGAGCAGGAAGCGATCAGTTCCCGCGTATCGCCGGTGTAACCGCCATAGCTTTTGGTATAAACATCCTTGCCGTTGATATCGATCAGCGCGTAGCATTTCCCGCCGAATTTTACAGGAACCGAGTCGTCCAGTTCTTTGTCCACCGCGCTGAAATCATAGGTTTGCGGCGTAGTTGGAGTTGTCGGTGTGGCAGGTGATGCAGGGTTGACGGTAGTTTTTTTGCAGGAAATGCTCAATATAGCAAAGGATGTTGCGATCAATAAGGGTACAGATATTTTCATACAGGATCAGTTGTCTGCTTAACAGACGTTCATACGGCACGATGGTTTAACGGGTTAAAATAAATCCGGTTTTGTTTTCAGAAAAATCCCATCCTCTTTTTGAGCAGAAGTCAAAAAAAATTAATTTCACCGTTAAAATTTAACACCCTGTTAACACCTTTTTTCACGAATGCCCGGCAAAGTCTTAATTGTGATACCCTGCTATAACGAAGCGGCGTCGCTGCCCCTGTTATTACCCGGTCTGCTGAAAACCAAACTGCCCGGCGGATACTGGTTGGAGGCTGCGGTGATCAACGATTGCTCTAAAGATAATTCTTCGGCCATTGCCCGGCAGAACGGTGCTACGGTGATCGACCTGCCGGTAAACCTGGGCATTGGCGGGGCCGTGCAGACCGGAATACGTTATGCGCTGGAACATAATTTCGACCTGGCAATACAGTTGGACGGTGATGGGCAACATCCCCCGAAAGAATTACCGAAGCTGATCAGTCACCATCTTGAGACAGGCGCCAACGTGGTGATCGGTTCGCGGTTTATCGAAAAACAGGGCTTCCAGTCGTCTTTTGCCCGGCGGATGGGCATTAAGTACTTTCATTGGTTAAACCGGCTGATGACCGGCCTCAGCATTTACGACAGCACATCCGGTTTCCGGCTGTTCGACCGTAAGGCGATTGAACTGGCATCGTCAAATTATCCTGACGAGTACCCGGAACCGGAATCGCTGGTCGTATTCTCCAAAGCCGGGCTCAAAATAGCCGAGGTTGCCGTTGTGATGGCTCCCCGGCAGGGGGGGCAATCGTCTATCCGCAGTTTTGGTTCCCTGTATTATTGTTTTAAAGTAAGCCTGGCTATGTTTTTTTCATTCATACGTAAACCCTGATCACCATGATAAGGATACAGATCATTACTATCGTCGTGAACATTTTGTTCGTTTTGTACATATCGAGGCTTATCGTCAAAGGCAAGCTGCGCGAGGAATATGCCATTGTTTGGGTAATATGTACGGTGTTTTTGCTGGTATTTTCCTTCTGGACGGATGGCCTCGAGCTTTTACGCAGGCTAACCGGCGTCGTCGTGGCGGCGAACCTGGTTTTTACAGGTTTCATTTTTGCGATCCTCATCTACCTGCTGCATTTGAGTGTTGTAGCGTCGAAGCTGCATAACGATAACAAAAAGCTGGGGCAGGAGATCGCTTTGCTGAAGGAAGAGTTTAACAAACACCTGGAGAAAACAGGTAAATAGTCATAATTTTCATCAAATGGATCACTCGTCCTGCCCGGTTTGCGGCCACCCGCTCAAATTAAAGTACCGCCTCAGGTTCAACGTATACCAGTGCGACACCTGTGGCCTGCTGCATTCGGACGCACGGTTCGAGCATTCATTTGAGTCGGACCTTGACCCGGATGCACGCGACGGTGCACTTAAAGCACTCCGGCTGATGAATTTCAGGGAGATCGTCGCGAAGCTGAAAGCGGCCAAAAACGGAAGCATTGAAGGGCTGGAGATCGGCAGCGGCAATGGCTGGTGGCTCGATCTGTGCAAACAGGAAGGGATCGGTTGTACCGGCATAGAGCCGGAAAAAACCTACGAGAACTATCATAAAGAACATCAGTTAAACATCGTTTACGGCTTTTATCCCGATGTCAGCCCGAAAAAAAAAGGCGGTTATGATTTCATTATTTTCAATGATGTTTTTGAGCACATACCCGACATCAACAGCCTGATCGAAAGTTTAAAAAAAGACCTGGCCCGCGACGGCATACTGATCATCAATTTGCCCATGAGCAGCGGCTTCTTTTATAAAATGGCTAAACTGCTGCATGTTTTTGGCATGAATAATTCGCTCACCCGGCTATGGCAGTTCAATTTCCATAGCCCGCACATGAATTACTTTAACGAAAAGAATCTTAAAATGCTGCTCAGCAAGCATGGCTTTTCAGCAGCTGATGTTTTCAAACTTCGGTCGCT
>DASZWG010000149.1:0-3406 GCA_035546675.1 Mucilaginibacter sp.
CTGAAGATCAATTATGCATCGTCGCAGGATGCGGTGCAGGAGTTTACCTGGGAACCGGTGATACGCATATTTGCCGGGCACGATGAGGAGACCGAAAAGCTGGGCAACGACAGCCGTGCCGTTATCCGTTACATGGTGACGGGTAAGAACAATCCTAACTCGATACTGAACATCATCACCCTGGCGCGCGAAAATGCCCGTGGTGTACAGGAACATATCACCAAAGACCTGTGGCAGTGCCTGAATGAGTATTATCATACCGTAAAGGACAACCGGCTCGAAAACGCTTTGCGCAGAGATGACCCGATCAGTGTGCTCGATGTACTAATCAAACAGGTAATGCTGTACTATGGAACGGTCGAAATAACGATGGAGCGCGGCGAGGGCCGGAGCTTTATGAACATCGGCACTTACCTGGAACGGGCCATACAATCGGTGGATATCCTCGACGCCAAATTCGGTTCGATAGATCATAACCCCGACCTACTGCGCGATACCTCCTACTGGAAACATCTGCTTCTATCGCTGGGCGGGTACGAGATATACCTGAAAACCTACCGAACCGGCTTCGAGGCGGAAAACGTGCTGGAACAGGTGGTGCTGAACAATGATTTTCCGCGCTCGGTGATCTATTCGGTCAATCACATCCAGCGCTATTTCGAGCGTCTGAAGAGCGACAGCAATATGGACAGCTTCCGCGAGCTTTCGTTTTTTATCGGCCGCCTGCAAAGTCATATCAAGTACAGCTCGGTCAAGACCATCGAGGACGAGGGCCTGCACACCTTCCTCACCCAGATCAGGAGGCAGCTTTTCAGTATTGGCGATGCCCTGAATAATAACTATTTTGCGAACTCCTGACGATTGCTGAAAATGCCTGAATTTAAGATAGAACACATTACCAGATATACTTACCCCGGCCCGGTGCGCGACAGCGCAAACCAGATCATTCTTTACCCCATACGGGATGAATACCAGGATGTGATCAGGCAGGAGATCCACATCTCCGGCGATCCGGTAGTCGATACCTTTACCGATTACTACGGCAACGAAGTGGGTACATTTACCATCAGTGAGCCGCATACTTCGCTGGTGATCAGTTCCAAGCTTTTGGTCAGCACCAAACAGCGGCCATTGCCAGGGAACGATATTTTTCCGGGCCAGCAGTGGGAGGACCTGAAACGGCTTCAATACGTAGTACCCTATATCGATTTTCTGAAAGGCGAGTATTTTGAGGGACTGAACGACCTGGAAGAATTGGTCAATGCTGAAAGATCAAAGGACGACAACCCCTACCAGACGGCGCTCCGTTTTTGCCGGTATGTGTACAACAATTTCAAGTACATCAAAGGCGTAACCACGGTCGAAACGACGTTGGACGAGGTATGGCAGCTAAAAGCCGGCGTATGCCAGGATTTTGCCCATATCCTGACGGTGATGCTCCGGTTAGTAAATATACCGGCGCGTTACGTCAGCGGGTACATCTGCACTCATCGTAATGCGGCTATGCGCGGCGAAGGCGCTACCCATGCCTGGGCCGAAGCTTATATACCGGATCACGGCTGGCTTGGTTTCGACCCGACCAACAATTGCGTGGCCAACGAAACGCACGTCCGCCTGGCAGTGGGCCGTAATTTTTCGGATTGCTCACCGGTTAAAGGCGTTTACAAAGGATCGTCCGAACATTCGCTTGAAGTGGCCGTGGTGGTGGGGTATGACGATGAGGTGCAATCTGCACTGGCCGATTATCACATCAAATCGACCGAAAAACCCGAATTCAAACCGGTGAACGATCAGCCCAAGAACAGCTACCAGCGGTACATGGAAATGATACAGCAGCAACAACAGCAGCAGCAATAGCCTTTAAGCCTTTTTTACCGTGGCGACCAGTTCATTCATCGTCGGGGCTTGTTCATAAGCCTTTACCAGCTTGCCCTTTTTATCGTAAATGGCGATATAAGGCGTCATTCTCACCTGGTAATACCGCTGTACTACGTAAGTGTGCCCTTCGGTACCGATTGTGACGTTATGATATTTTGCCAAGTCAAAATCACGCCTGAAGTTCTGGATCATCTGCAGCATATTGAACTGTGTAAAAGTGACCATCACGATCTGTATGTTGCTAAGTTGCTTCATGTAGGGCTTCATCTCGTACATCAGGTGCTGGCAATGGCTGCAATCGGGCGAGAAATAAATGATCATCACCGGCTTATGTTTTTTCAGTTCGGCGCTGGTGAACCAGGTGCTGTCAGCCGTAAGCATCTTAAAGGTGGGTATATTCTGGATATCCGGCTGTTTCTGTTGCGCACGGCTGCATCCGGCAGCGATGACGAAAGATAAAAGAAGAAGTATTTTTTTCATTACGTTGGTAAATGTACGCATTCTGTTGTTTTTTATGCTTCCAGCATTTCTAATTGCCAGGCGATGTGCTCTTCGGTTATGGGGTATAACGCATTATTGCGGATCGTATGATAAACGGCGTCAAATAATTGCATATAATTACCCTTAAGCGATGCACCATACTCCGTATTTTTTTGGTCTCCCGCACTCATGGTCACTAATTTCCCTTCTTCATCAGTCGGTTCCAGGCCATATACCGGATCATCGGGCCATATCCCGTCATCTAACTGAGCCTCCTGTACATCAACCCGCTTTTTGATATAACTTCCCAGCGTGCCATGAACTACAAAAGAAGGCGTCGGCTCAGCGATCAAAAGCCCCGATGTCAGGTAAACATTCAAATGATGCGGGTAAGACAGGTGAAAATGGAAATAGTCGGGTACTTCGGAGTTTTCCCTGTAAATGCCGGTGGTTTTATTAAAGGACAATGGCCTGCCGAAAAGGCTGATCGCCTGGTCCAGCAGGTGCGGGCCGAGGTCATAGACCAGGCCGTTGGCCGGGAGCGCCTTATTTTCCTTAAATTTTTTAGAGCTCAGTTCGGCCTTATAACGGTCAAAGCGAAAATGCACCTCGATCAATTTGCCCAGCACCCCGCTTTCGATCACTTGCTTCACCGACATAAAATCGCTGTCCCAGCGCCTATTCTGGTATACCATCAAATGCCGTCCGGTTTGCCGCGCCAGTTCGTACAGGCTTTTCGCTTCTTCCGATGTAACTACCAGCGGCTTTTCTGCCAAAACATGTTTACCGGCTTCCAGCGCCCTCGCGGTAAATTCATAATGCGTATGGGGAGGCGTATTGACTATGATCAGTTCGATCTCATCATCTTTCAGTAATTCATCGATCGCATCATAGCTGATAATACCGGAATAGGTTTGGGCAGCCTTCTTTTCATGGCGCTCAACCACGGCTTTTAATGCAAAACCGGGGTTCAGGTGTACGAACGGCGCATGAAATACCCTCCCCGACATGCCGTATGCCATTAATCCGGTTATGATTGGTGTTGCCA
>DASZWG010000150.1:0-2937 GCA_035546675.1 Mucilaginibacter sp.
TTTTTTGAATATCGACGCACCAATGAGTGCGCCTATAGCGCCTATAACCACGTCAAAAATGGCAGCGCCGATGGCTCCGAAAATCGGTCCGAGTTTCCTGGTAATGCCTATTGCTTTATCAATATCATCGCTCGACATGCCTTTAGCTTCCAACTGCTCCCTTGCCTGCTCAACAGCCTTTTCCATAACTTCCGGGCTGAGTATAGCCAGGTACAAGTAAGTAAAAACACCAACCATCAAACCTGTAAAGATCGCAAACCTGAAACCGGACGAAAACCCTTCACCAAATGTCAGGTAGCCGCCAAGCTGCTTTTTATATTCCTGCTGAGTGAGCAACAGAAACACTACAAAAGGTATCAGGGCCAGGTATTTAACCGGCGAATTGGGATCCGGAACAAGGTATTGAAAGGCATAAGTAAGCACTATGCCGGTAATCAGGTTGATCAGCGCCCACTTGATTGCCGGATTGTTCGGATTGGGTTTTGGTTGTTCCATAATAATTTAAGTTTAAGTATGAATTAAAGTTAAAAAATAATCCGCAATCCGATAAGAAATCGGCAGATTATTCGTCGGGGTTAACGGGTGTCATATACTCCGGCGGGTTTCGTCTGAACAGTGCCGCAAATGCTAAGGCAAAGATGAATAAGAATATAAGGGCGAAAACATAGTTCTGTAAAACGCCCAAAAACGTGATATTTTGCTGGGTTTCGAACTCTTTTTGAATATCAGCCTTTCTCTGATCGATAGCGGCCTGGTTAGCCTTAGATTTCTTTGCTATCTCGTCGGTGGCCCTGATCACAGCTGCCTGGGTTTTATTAACCGCATCCGGTTCGATCACCTTTACAAACAAGGCATCGTACCCTGCCGCCTGTATGGCGTAAGAAATAATGAACATGATGAAAATACCGCTTACCGCCTGCCTGAAAGTCCAGTACCCGCCGATCTTTTTGCGCAAATTAAAGCAGAGAACTATCACCAGGATAATTGGCAAAATAGCTTTAAACAGTACCGGGCCCAATATGATCGTTACCGCAGTAGCGTTTGCCGCAGTAATGAGGTAATAAGACGCGAGACTGAAAGCCAGTAAAATAATTCCTAACAGCAAGCCGCTGATGGCCGATCTTTTTTTGATGTTCTGATCTAAGGGATCTGACATGTTAATTACTAAATAAATGATTCCAATATACCAAGCACCGCCATATCAAAGGCCTTGTCGGGCGCATTTTCGGCGATCTCCTTTTTTTCGTCCTCTTCCGATTCAAGGCTGTGAAAAAAGCACATCATCGGGTAAAATACCGGGCCGATCTCGTTATCTTCGGGAAGATGCGCCGCCACCCGGCCGATCTCGTAAACCGGGCTTTCCATCAATATCTGGTTCTCGATCATGGGCTCATAAATGCGGTATTCATCCTGGAACTCGTCTTCATCCACCAAAAGAAATTCCTTCAGGTAGTCCTCCAGACCGGGTTCGATATCCTCGTCCGCACATTCGTTCAGGTAAAGCAGCAGGTTCAGCAATTCTGTGCCGCGGTCGAGCGTCTGGTCCTCTATTTCGGCCCACTCGTCGCTTTCAAGATAATCGTCCTCTAACTTTTTAACATCTTCGGTAAAAAAGTTGATCAGCAGCAGGTCGAAGAAAACCTCGCGCAGCGATTCGATTTGCGGATTATCGTCAAAAACCGCATCCAGCGAATCCACTTTACTCATGAATTCATCGTCAGACGAGAAAACACCGGCAAAATCAGCGCCGGTCTGTTGTACGTCTGAATCGCCATACCGGGAAAAGGCACGAAGCGCCGCTTCCAGTGCCGATGCAATTTTAGGGTCGATCATATTTTACGCTTTAAACAGCTTATTGTTATTGCAGGTCAGCAAAACCAGACCTCTCAGTTTTTTGCCCATAAAAGGCGAGTTGTACGACCTTGAACGGTTATTGCCCCGGTCGTATATCCATTCCCCCTGTTCGTCAAAAACAACCAGGTTCGCTTCCTGTCCTTCGGCGATAACCGGGACAGGCACATCGAGTATCTTACGCGGGTTGACTGCCATCTTTTCGATGATCACATCCGCAGACAGCCCGGCCTCCAGCGCGATTGAAAATGCGGTTTGCAGGGCGATCATGCCGAACTCGGCCACCTCGAACTCCACATTCTTAAATTCGATCTCGTGCGGGGTATGCTGCGATACGATAGCATCTATCGTTCCGTCCTTCAGTCCTTTGAACAGTGCGTTAACATCCTTTTTGGTGCGCAGGGGCGGCTTCACCTTGTACTGGCTGTCGAAGCCCAGCAGGGCCTCATCGGTGAGCAGCAGGTGATGAACAGCCACATCACAGGTTACCGGCAAACCTTTCTTCTTAGCCTCCCTGATCAGCGAAACCGACCGCTCGGTCGATATCGTTGTGAAATGTATCCTCGAGCCCGTGTACTCGGCCAGGTAAAGGTCTCGCGCTACGATCAGCTCTTCGGCCAGCGAGGGTATGCCCTTCATACCGAGCAGCGTGCTTACTTCGCCTTCGTGTACTTTGGCTTTACCGGCTATCGCGGTATCCTCGGGGTACGAGATCACCAGCGCTTCAAATCCTTTGGTGTACAACAGGGCCCGCTCCATCACTCCTGCATCCTGCACCGGCCGGTTGCCGTCGGTAAAGGCTTTTGCGCCGCTCCGGAACATATCGTACATTTCGGCCAGATCCTTGCCTTCGCGTTTGTGCGAAATAGAACCCAGCGGGTAAAAATCGACCAGGTTATTTTTGGCCCGGTTCACCAGGTATTCGATCTCGGCTTTGGAATGAACCGGCGGCTGTGTATTGGGCATCAGCGCTACCCCGGTAAAACCGCCTGCAGCGGCGGCCTTCGTCCCGGTCTCCAGGTCCTCTTTGGTTTCGAGACCCAGTTCGCCGATGTTACAGTTGAGGTCAAAAAAACCCGGTGAAAG
>DASZWG010000151.1:0-3527 GCA_035546675.1 Mucilaginibacter sp.
TTCTGTTGCCTGGTTGATTTCCTTCCGGGTCATACCTTTTTTGTTCCTTACCAGCGGGAATTCGAGGTTTTTTCGCACGGTCATGCTATCGTATAATGCACTGGCCTGGAAGGAAAAGCCTATCCTCACCCGCAACTCCTGTAATTCCTTGTCGGGAATGGTATTCATATCATGGCCAAGCACGTTCACTTCGCCCTTATCAGCTTTCAACAAACCGGAAATGATTTTGATTAATACCGATTTGCCTGTTCCCGAACGCCCCAGCACCACCAGGTTCTCACCCTGGTAAAGGTCGAGGTCGATACCGCGCAATACCTCCAGGTTGCCGAAGGCTTTGTACAACCCGCGAATAGTAATAACCGGGTTTTTGTAGTCGATATGTCCCTTCTGTTTTTCCATTACCTGAACCAGCCGGTTAGCTGTACAATAATCATTTCTTCAATAAAAACCAAAAACATGGCTGTTACCACCGCACCATTTGCAGCCTTTCCCACACCTTCGGTGCCTTTATTGGAATAGTAGCCCTGGTAACAGCCCACAATGCCAATGGTAAAACCAAATATGATTGACTTTATTAAGGACGACTCAAAATCGAGAAAAGTTATCGGCTCAAATACAGCCTCCATGTAGGCTTTGTAGCTCGTCCCTTCGTTGCCCGCGACATTCAAATATCCGCCCAGCAAACCGATAAAGGCCGTATAAGTAGCCAGTACCGGAATGATGATCGTAGTGGCTATAACGCGCGTGCAAACCAGATATTTGAATGGTTTGGTACCGGATACTTCCATGGCGTCGATCTGCTCGGTAACGCGCATCGAGCCTAATTCGGCGCCGATACTTGAACCTACTTTACCCGATGCGATAAGCGCCGTAACAAGCGGTGCCAGCGCCCGCAGTATGGCTATGGATACCAGCGAAGGCAGCCATGACGTGGCTCCGAACGATGCCAGTGAAGGCCGGGATTGCTTGGTAAAAATAAAACCTACGATAAAGCCGGTGAGCGTTATTAATGTAAACGATCGAACGCCGGTTTCATAACATTGCCTTACAATTTCTTTGAATTCATATGGCGGGCGAAAGGCTTCCCTGAAAAAACGAAAAATAAATGCGTTGATCTTGGCCATTCCGGCGAAGAAATCGGCGAGCTTCTGAACAAAGCCTGATCGTTTTTTTACGGGGACGGATGTGCTTTCAGTATTATCCATAAGCGGCGATAAAGGTATTACTTATCGGCGTACCAACCATGCAGTAACAGCAAAAACTTTGGTTTGTTGCCTGAAAATGATTTTTGACAAACATTTTCATAAACGAAAACATGCCTAAAAAAAGCCCGCCTGATTTTCGTAAGTTAATTTAGTATCAATAAACCGGGGGGGATTATTGGCCAAAACTATGCAAGGTAACTTTTTAAATACTTTGCGTTTTTGACCTTTGTTTTAGTTGTGAATTCGCTTAAATTTAGTACTATCGCATAAGAAACGTCAAAAAAGTATTATGCCGTACTTTATAAATGCCGGTATCTTTGAGACGAACCAATTTTAATATCTGATCTGATGTTTAGGGTAAAGTGCAGGATATGGCTGTTTGCGTTCGTTATGCTTTTGGGGGCGAACCGTGTAAAAGCACAGAACGATCAGTTCCAATTTTCGCGTCTTGATATCACTAATGGGTTGTCGCACAACCAGGTAAACTGCATTTTTAAAGACAGTAAGGGCTTTATGTGGTTTGGCACTTTGTCGGGGCTAAGCCGGTACGATGGGTACGAATTCAAGGTATTTAAACATGTCGCCAACGACACTTCAACGTTAATTGATGATTATATAGTTAATGTAGGCGA
This sequence comes from Mucilaginibacter sp., assembly GCA_035546675.1. Classification (GTDB taxonomy): domain Bacteria; phylum Bacteroidota; class Bacteroidia; order Sphingobacteriales; family Sphingobacteriaceae; genus Mucilaginibacter. The sequence continues at coordinate 1,838 of DASZWG010000151.1, forward strand.
GGGCCCCGAAGGCAAACTTTGGGTAGAAACCCGTAACGGTTTTAATATTTACAACCCCGAGACGGAAACCTTTAGTCACAACATTGGAGGTTATCTGCGGTCGATCTCGATTCCCGATGAACATATCACCGCGATAAGAAAGGATCGCCAGGGCAATTTCTGGTTCCTGCACGCAACGCTCGGCCTTTTCAAGTTCAACCCGGTGACTAAAAAAGTCACGCACGTAGTGCACAACCCTTCTGATACAACTTCGATATACGCCAATACCGTGTCCGACCTGGCGCAGGATTCAAAGGGCAACATATGGCTTTGTTATTACAGCGGCGTGCTCGAAAAGCTCGATCCCGCTAATTACAGTGTGAAGTATCGCACTTATGCAATAGCCAAATTGCCGCCGGGGCTTAATACGTCGTATAAAATATATATCGATAACCAGGATGATGTGTGGGCCTTCGCTCCCTCTTATTCTTCCGGCGTTTACTATCTTGACCACCGCCTGGCTGTGTTGAAACATTTTGAAAGAGGTTCCCGCGGGCGCTATCTTAATACAGATGTTGTTTCCAATGTCATCCAGGATGATCATAACCGTATTTGGATAGCGACTGACCACGGAGGCATCAATCTGCTTAATAAAAAGGACTTCAGTATAAGGTACCTCCTGAACCGTGAAGACGACGATCGCAGTATCGGGCAGAATAGCCTGGTTTACATTTACAAGGATAATACAGGGATCATCTGGATAGGCACTTACAAGCGCGGAGTAAGCTACTATCACGAAAATATTATCAAGTTCGCTTATTACACACACCACTTATCCGATCCGAACAGCCTGCCATTTAGCGACATCAATAGCTTTGCCGAAGATAAGCTTGGCAATATATGGATAGCGACCAATGGCGGCGGCCTGATCTATTTCAATCGCAGAACAGGCAGCTTTAAGCAATACCTGCACGATTCCGGAAATCCGAACAGTCTGGCCAACAATGTTGTTGTGTGCCTGTATATCGATCATCAGCAAAAGCTATGGCTGGGCACTTATTACGGCGGACTCGATTGTTTCGACGGACAAACTTTTAAACATTATCGGCATGATGATGCGTTGCCGGGCAGTATTTCCGAAGACCGGGTTTGCTCGATAAGAGAAGACTCAGAACACCATCTGCTTGTGGGTACGCTTGCAAGCGGGGTAAATATACTGGATGAGAGAACGCAGAAGTTTTCGCATATTAAGTACAACAGTATCGATAATGCGATCCACTCCAATTACATCAGCGCCATGCTGGAGGACAGGCATGGGAATATCTGGATCGTGACATCGTACGGCGTGGACGTGCTGATGAAAAAAACACATCAGTTTGTCCACTACCTGCACAATGACAAGGATCCCAATAGCATTGTAAACAACAACACCAATAATATACTGGAAGATGATAGCGGACTGATATGGATCAGCACCCGCGAAGGGCTGAGCGTATTTAACCCCGGGACCGGCAAATTCGCCAATATGACAAAGCAGGACGGGTTGCCGGATAATACAGTGATCGATCTGCAGGAAGATCAGAATCATAATATCTGGGCAAGCACGCCAAACGGGCTGACCAATATCGTCGTCGACCGGTCGGCCGCCGGGCGCAAATTTCATTTTATTAATTACAACGAGAATGATGGTCTGCAGGGCCGCGAGTTTACC
>DASZWG010000152.1:0-5664 GCA_035546675.1 Mucilaginibacter sp.
AAGAAACTGGCCGGACAATTAGATGTGCCTTTCCTGGGTGAGATACCGCTGGTAAAAAGCATCAGCGAATCAGGCGATGCCGGAAGACCGGTTGTACTCGATGACCAAAACCCGATGAGCAAGGCTTTCAACGATATGGCGCAAAGAGTGGCGCAGCAGGTAGCCATCAGCAACGCCGGTGCGAATAATAAAAGTTTAGTAAATAATTCGTAATTTTACTTTAATAATCTGAAAGCAATGAGTTTACAGGAACAGGTGGAAGAGGCGTTGAATACGATACGGCCGTATCTGGAAACGGATGGCGGCAATGTATCGGTGGAGGAGATCACCCCCGAAAAGGTTGTAAAGTTAAAATTACTCGGGGCATGCGGTTCGTGCCCGATGAGCATCATGACGCTAAAAGCGGGCATAGAAGAGGCTATCAAAAAAGCTGTGCCGGAAATTACCGGGGTTGAGGCTTTGAACCTGACCGACATTGACGACCCTAACGCTGTTTTACCCGAAAACCTGCGGTAAAATTTGTTAAGTATTGTTAAATTGCATCAGTATTCAGCAGTATCGGTTATTTTTGACACTGATTTTTGAAACCATTTTTGAACAAGCCGGTATAAAATATAAAAGGATCATCGAGTGAAATACCTTATCGGCATATTACTGTTATTCGTTGCCGCCGGCGCTTTTGCCCAGCAAAAGGATAAGCCGTTGGTACAGTTCAGCGGTATTGTTCAGAATGCGGACAGCACAAAAGTGATCGTCCCATACGTAACCATTACCAACACATCGTTTCACAAGCAGGTTTATGTATCGAACTACAATGGCTACTTCTCTATTGTGGCGCACGAACAGGATACTTTACTTTTTACCAGCATAGGTTTTGCACCCACGACCGTTGTTATCCCTTCCCACACCGATAAAAGTTATACGGTCGAAGTAAGGTTAAGGCCACAGGTGGTTAATCTACCCGCGTTCAGGGTATTCCCATGGGCCACTACAGATGAGTTCAAAAAGGATTTTCTGACGATGAAGGTGGCTGACGACGATCTGGCCATAGCCCGTAAAAACATTGAACACATCCAGGTTGCGACCACCGGGAACACTTTACCCCGTGATGCACAGGAAATCCAATCCGGCTGGGCGCAGAACGAACATTACGATATCGTCAACTCCCATTCGCTTACCAATCCGTTGCTGAACCCTATAGCCTGGGGTACGCTGATCAACCAGATAGCTGCTGGGGATAAAAGCCGCGCCAGCGGGAATTAAGACGTAAGTCTAATGTGACTCAAGACTCAGAACTTAATACTCCTGACTAAAATTAGCGTCCTTTCTTTTGTGCGGGAAATTTCATCTTGTAATCCACATCCACCAGTCCCCTCGAAATATCATTGAGTTTCTTTTCGATCAGACGCTTGCGCAAAGGGCTTAACTTGTCGGTAAACAGCCTGCCTTCGATATGGTCGTATTCGTGCTGAATGATACGCGCGGCCATGCCCGAAAACGTATCTTCATGGTGTTTCCAGTCTTCGTCGTAATAGGATATCTTAATCTCCGGCTGCCGGTAAATATCTTCGCGGATATCCGGTATGCTCAGGCAGCCCTCGTTAAATGGCCACTCTTCGCCCTCCTCTTCCAGCATGCAGGCATTTATAAATACCTTTTTGAAATCCTTCAGTTCGGGTTCATCATCGGCAAAAGGAGTAGCGTCCACTACGAAAAGACGCATGGACAAACCAACCTGCGGAGCGGCCAAACCAACGCCACGGGCCGCATACATGGTCTCGAACATATCCTCCACCAGTTGCTTGATGTTGGGGTATTCGTCCGGCTCAATAGCGGTGGCCTTGCGTTTCAAAACCGGGTCTCCGTATGCGATGATGGGTAACTTCATTCTGCAAATTTACGGTTTATTGTTTAGGCTCAAAAATCAAAGTAACCAGGCTGTTATCAAATATTTCATTACTGATCCCGATAAGTTCCTCAGCAGTAACGCTGTTGATCTTCCCGATCACTTGCTCGAGCGTATCGATGTGACCGAAATCAAGCAGGCTTTTGGCCAATGAAATGATCAGGCCCATGCGGTTTTCTTCGGCCAGGGCGATCTGCCCGGTAAACTTCTGTTTAGCCTGGTGAAGCTGCACCACGCCCAGCTTTTGCTCGCGAAGTTTCCTCAGCTCCCTATGCACCAATTTTGAGGCCTTTTCGGCTTTCTCGGCATCGGTACCGAAATAGATCGAAAAAATGCCGGTATCAGACAGCGGTACATAGTTTGATTCGATGGTATAGGCGATGCCGTGTTTTTCACGTATCTCCATATTCAGGCGGTTGCTCATCCCCATACCGCCCAGTACGTTATTCAGCAACAGGAGTGCATACTTATGCGGGTGGGCGTTGGGATAAGCCTGGTTACCGATAACGCAATGCAGTTGCGATATGGGCTTGCCGAGCGACAAAAATTTAGTTTTATTAGCCGGCGGCGGCGACCGGTGCTTGGTCGTATGGTTAGCGGGTATGCCGCCAAAATACTTTTCGGCGAGCTTTACAACTTTCGGAAGCGAATGCGCCCCGAAAACGCCAAAAACCATGTCGGAGGTATTGTAATTGGCCGAAAGGAACTGAAGGATATCCGGTCTGTTCAATTGCGATACGGTTTCGGGCGTACCCAGGATATTCCTGCCCAGCGGATGATTCTTAAACAATAACTCCTCGAAATCATCCTGGATAGCTTCCTCGGGCTGATCGAGGTACGAGGCGATCTCGTCCAGTATCACGCTTCGTTCTTTTTCCAGTTCCTCTTCCGGGAAGGTAGAGTGGAACAGGATATCCGCAAAAAGATCGGCCGTGCGCTCCAGGTACTGCCCCAGCAGCGAGGCATGGATGCAGGTGTACTCCTTGGTCGTGTAGGCGTTCAAGTCGGCGCCAACCAGTTCCAGCCGGTTTAGTATCTGGCCGGTATTTCGCTTTTCCGTTTCCTTAAACAGCAGGTGCTCGATAAAATGCGCCAGGCCGTCCTTGCCGTCCTGCTCATCGCGGGAGCCCGTATTGACTATAAAACAGCAATGAGTGACGGGCGATTCCGACTGTTTGAGCAATATCCTGATGCCGTTGGACAAGGTGTGAACCTGGTGATCGATCATGGGGCGTAAAGATAGCGTTTGAGTCCGAAAGTCGGGAAAGTCCGAAAGTTCTAAAAAAGATCGGTCAATTTTTTATACTTTGATATTCAAATATTTTCAAAAGGTAACGCTCGGGCGCATCGCTTTTGCAGCTATCTGAAAAACCTGCCCGAACGTATTGATTATTAGATTTTTTTTTAAATTAGTATCCCCGTTCCGGCGGGATCGCACCAAAGCGACCAGGGGCCAATTCAAAACCGATTAGTGGCGATCTTATGAAAAAGCTTTCGATCTTATTTGTATCCGTCATCGTAACCCTGCTGTCCTGCTCGAAAAACAATGACAATCCATCACCAAACAATTCAGCCAGCACAGCCGATTCTGTTACCATAAACGGCGTGGTATACCCGGTTGTAAAGATCGGCAACCAAAGCTGGACCGCGGTTAATTATAGCGGTCCCGGCGGGGTGTTCAATACGGGCAATACCCTGCAAACGCCACTCGACGGGAAATTGTACACCCCGGTTGAAGCGATGCAGATCAGCAGCCCTGCCGGCTGGCGCATACCCACTTATAATGACTACCTGAACATGCTGATAACCCGGGGTGCAACAAAAAACGACGACGGCACTTATTCAGCCGGGCTCAATGTTGCACAATCATTGATGTCAGTCACAGGCTGGTCGGAGGGCGGTGGCAACAACTACTCCAAATTTAATGCCCTTCCAACGGGCTTTTATCACCTCGACACTTATTTTGGAACAGGTAACGGGGCCTCTTTCCTGCTCTCTGCCACTGCCGGCACAGAACCCGATTACGCTTTGACCATAGGTCCGGGGCCAAACGGCCAGCCTTTTATTTACCTCGGGATCGTACTGATCGACGGTGACCGCTGCTCCCTGCGCTTTGTGAAAGATAATTGAGCAATAGGCCGATAAATTGCATTATTAATATTTCGGGCTATATTTAGGGCATGAAAACCCAGGTTGCCGATTTGAATTTTGAATTGCTCATCCCGATCGAAAAGATCGAAGTTCGTGTAAAAGAAATAGCCGCGCAGATATGCGCCGACTATAAAAATAAAATACCCGTGCTGGTAGGCGTTCTGAACGGCAGCTTTTTGTTTACTGCCGACCTGATCCGGGAGATCGATATACCGGTCGAAGTGGCCTTCACCAAACTGGCCTCTTATTTCGGCGGCACATCCAGTACGCGAAAAATACGCGACGATTTCGACCTGGCTATGGACATTAAAAAGCGCGATATTATCCTGATCGAAGACATCGTAGATACCGGCAATACCCTGCATTACCTGATCGACAAGCTCAAAGTGCGCGAACCCGCATCGATCAGGGCCTGTTCATTGCTCCAAAAACCGGAAGCGCTCGAAAGCACGATCAGCGAGCTTAAATATGTCGGTTTCGAGATCGCAAACGATTTTGTGGTCGGCTACGGGCTGGATTACAAGGAGCAGGGAAGAAACCTGAAAGGGATATACCGCAAGGTAGACTAATACCCGGTCTTTACGGGCATTTTACCATCTTTAATAATTCTTTGGAGGCATCAGGGCTGGTATGGTCATGTTGGCAATAGCTGCGGCCGCTTCGCAAAATCAGGGCAACAAGATTTATCTTCTGATCATATTCTTCATTTATCTGGCAAATGCACATACTGATCGCCCCAAACGCTTTTAAAGGCAGCCTCTCCGCACAGCAGGCTGCCGAAGCCATTGAACAGGGCTTGAATCTGAGCGGGCTTGACTGCACAACGGAATGCTTTCCCATTGCAGACGGCGGCGACGGCACCGGCAGCCTGATCATTGAACGGTGTAAGGGAAGAAGAATCAGCCGGGATGTTCATGATCCTTTGGGCCGGGTTATTACAGCCTCTTTCGGGCTGATCGATCAGGGCAAAACCGCAGTTATCGAAATGGCCGATGCCTCGGGGCTAAGGCTGCTCAAAGCGGGTGAACCTGATCCGGTGCATGCCTCATCCTATGGTACGGGCGAACTGATCAGTGCGGCGCTCGATGAGGGTGCGAAAAGGATCATCATTGCCATGGGCGGATCGGCTACGGTCGACGGCGGCTGCGGCATCTTAAGTGCGCTGGGTATTCGATTCACGGACCAGGAAGGAAAATTGCTTAAACCTATCCCGGCCGAGCTCATCCGAATGGCAGATATCGATGCTTCGCAACTCGATCCGCGCATAGCCGGTGCCGAGGTGGCGATCCTTTGCGATGTGAATAATCAGCTTTTGGGTCCGCATGGCGCGGCACAGGTATTCGGGCCGCAGAAGGGGGCCTCGTCTGGTGATGTTATGATGCTCGAAAAATTCCTGGAAAATTTTGCAAAGCTGTCATTGAAGATAAGCGGTAAAGATATGACCGCTATTAAACACGGTGGTGCGGCCGGGGGCGCCACAGCAGGGTTATTCGCCTGGCTCAACGCCGAACTGGTAAACGGGATAGACTACTTTCTATCGTTAACAGGTTTTGACGAAGCGCTGAGCCGCGCCGACCTGGTTATCACCGGCGAAGGAAGTCTTGACA
>DASZWG010000153.1:0-3600 GCA_035546675.1 Mucilaginibacter sp.
TGGGATCGAATATCGTGATACGGTGCCCCCTGAAGCCATAGGAAAGCCGTACAACACGATTTGAAAAGAATAGTTGTAAAGGTTTTATCATTTAGTTAATTGACAAAAAAACTTTAAAAACAATCGCTGTCCTTTTTCTGATATATTTTCTGATCCTTGCGGCACGATACATCAGCGTCAGTATTATTTTATTATTATATCAGGTTCTATACGTTTTCCCGCTATTCGGGAAACGTAAATTGGTATTGTTCTAATTTAAAGAGAGTGTATTGTATACACAAGTATTTTTTTCAGATTTATAAATTAAATATTTTTCGGGCTTAAATAGATCAATATTAATAAATTATTCTTATTTGATTAATAATTTGTCAAAATTATAGCTAAAAAAATAGGTAATTCATAATTTGAAATCGTTTGCGATTGTTAAAAAAATGGCCGAAAAACGCATTTTTCTCTTACAATCGGTTTAAAGTTAATACATTTTAAAAAATTTTATAATCTTTTCCCGGAAAAATTATGCACCGAAGAGCGCGTAAATGTTAATATATCCATTACCGCCTAACCTAATGAAAACGGACTCCCGGGTTTTTCATCACAAACGCGTTATTTAAACAATTCCCCTGTTGAAAAATGTATTGGATTCCGTCAGACAGGAAGCCGGGAATTTTCATCTTATTTAAGCCATTCAACCGAAGCCGAGTGCGTATCAGCCGAATTGGTACCGATCCTCACAATAAACTCACCCGGCTCCCAGCCGTAATGCAGATCGTTATTGTAGAATTTCAGATCATCGGTCGTGATATTGAACGATACTTCCTTGTGTTCACCTGGCTGAAGGCTAATCTTCTTAAAACCTTTCAGTTCCTCAACCGCACGGCTCATACTGGCTACCGGGTCGCTGATATATAACTGCACCACCTCATCACCGGCATATTTGCCGGTATTAGTCACAGTTACAGTAGCGGTCAGCGTCTCATTCCCTTTCAGTTTAGTTTTACTGAGTTTAACATCACCATAACTGAAGGTGGTGTAGCTTAATCCATAGCCGAACGGGTAAAGCGGATCATTGGAAATATCGATATAATCGGATTTGAATTTTGCGGGTCCTTTACCGTCGAAAGGACGGCCCGTATTTTTGTGCGCATAATATATAGGTATCTGACCCACACTGCGCGGAAAGGTTGCAGTAAGCTTACCGGCGGGATCATAATTACCAAACAGCACATCGGCAATGGCATTACCTGCCTCTGTGCCCGGCATCCAAACGTCGAGTATGGCGTTCATGTGCTTGTCTTCCCAGGGTAATGTAAGCGGGCGACCGTTAAACAATACCATCACGATGGGTTTACCGGTTTTGGCAAGAGCCTTGAGCAGCTCGCGCTGGCTTTTGGGGATACTGATATCCGAACGGCTGGCCGATTCGCCCGTCATATTGGCCGACTCGCCTACCACGGCTACCACCACGTCGGCTTTCTTTGCGGTTTCAACGGCTTCGTCTATCATTTGCTGCGCCGGGCGGTTGTCCCGTTCCTGTTTCATACCGAAGAACCATGCACGCGCATTCAGCAGCGAGTCATCGGTAATATTCGATCCCCTTGCATATAAAATGTTCACATTGGGTCCTGCTATGTTTTTAATACCTTCCATTACACTTACCGATTTCCCCGGATCACCCGCAATAACCCAGGTACCCAGCATTTCGGAATGGTTATCGGCCAGCGGACCGATCAAGGCGATAGTTCCCGATTTTTTTAACGGCAATACCTGGCCCTGGTTTTTCAGTAGCACGAACGAATGTTCAGCTGCTTCGCGTGCAAACATACGATGGGCCTCTGTAAACTCATCTTTTGTTTCGCGGGCAGGATCGATGGATTTGAACGGATTGTCGAACAGGCCCAGTTTATATTTCGCTTCCAGCACGCGGCGGCAAGCCTGGTCGATCTCGGCTTCCGTCACTTTACCTTCTTTTAATGATTTTTTCAGGGTATTCAAAAATCCTTCGCTTACCATGTCCATATCCAGGCCGGCTTTCAGCGCCAGTGCCGATACGGTTTGCAGGTCGCCCAAACCGTGATTGCTCAATTCGCTCACCGCTGTATAATCGGAAACGACAAAACCTTTAAAGCCCCACTGTTTACGCAACAGATCGGTAAGCAGCCAGCGATTGGCCGTAGCAGGCATCCCGTTGATCGTATTGAACGAGCTCATGATGCTTCCTGCGCCAGCATCTATTGCAGCCTTGTACGGCGGCAGGTAATCATTATACATCCGGTTCAGGCTCATGTCAACCGTGTTGTATTCACGGCCGGCTTCGGCGCCGCCGTAAAGCGCAAAGTGTTTTACACAGGCCATTACCGCGTCGTCCTTACGCAGATCGCCCTCCTGGTAACCCCGCACCATGGCCTTAGCCACCTGCGAGCCATACCAGGGGTCTTCGCCCGAACCTTCGGAGATACGGCCCCAGCGCGGATCGCGGGCGATATCCACCATCGGCGAAAACACCCAGTTAATACCATCGCCGCTGGCTTCGGTCGCGGCGATGCGTGCCGATCTTTCGATCAGCCCCATATCCCATGTTGCCGACATACCGAGCGGTATCGGGAATATGGTACGATGCCCGTGTATCACATCCAGGCCAAAAATAAGCGGGATATGCAGCCGCGAATTTTGAGTGGCTATCTCCTGCGCCTTTTTTATATAAGTTGTACCCCACACGCCGAATATCCCTCCTACTTCGCCCTTTTTTATCTTATCCTCGATACCCTTGTTCACAACCGAACCGGTAGTGCTCTGACCGCCGGTCAGCAGGTTAAGCTGCCCGATCTTTTCTTCAAGGGTCATTTTGCTCATCAGCTTGCTGACAAAAGCATCCATTTTGGAATCATGACCGGTTTGTGCTTTTACCGTTACCGAAAACATAAGCAATGCCGGGATCACCATGATCGTTGCGGCTAAACGGTTTGTATTGAACATTCTCATTTTCAGGCGAATTTTGAAATCATACCCCGATGCACGCAGGTTCACCGGAATAATAAAATCACTTTACTGGTATATTTATAAAAAATTAAGTTTAAAATTGGCTTTACATCCATCCCGCGGAGGCAGGTTGGTGTATTATTAACACAATACTATTTATTATTATCTGTATAACAAAACTATTTTTTGACTAATAACCCGAAATGTTTACAAAACAGGAACTTATAGATTTCTGCGATAACGCGCGTGAAAATTACCTGAATCACATATCGATCGATTGCGTGATCTTCGGTTTTCACGGCGGGCAGTTAAAGGTACTGTTACTGAAAATGAAGGGTGAAGCAGCCTGGTACCTGCCAGGTGGTTTTGTATTCAAGAAGGAGCCTATCGAAACAGCGGCTAACCGCATACTGAGGGAGCGCACCGGGCTTGATCAGATCTTTTTACAGCAGTTCTACGTTTTTGGCGACCCTGACCGTTCCAGGCCGCACAATGAGATGTATAAAGATATGCTCCCTGCCTCGGAAAACTGGTTCACCAACCGCTTCCTGACCATCGGCTTTTATGCGCTGGTCGATTTTGTGAACGCCGTTCCAACGCCCGACAGCCATTCGGAAAGCTGTA
>DASZWG010000154.1:0-3526 GCA_035546675.1 Mucilaginibacter sp.
CGGTATTGCCCGCTCTGGAACCCGCTCGAAGGCAGCAGCGACATCCTGAATTGCAGGAACTGCTCTTTTTCCATCCCATCTACCATGATGCCGAACGATTGTGTCAGCGCTGCAAAATACCGGTTGATCCGTCTCACCCGCGCTGCAAAAAAATCAGCCGAAATGGATTGTTTTGTGGTTATCTGCTCACATTCGTGCAGCGCCATCTTAAAGTATAGTTCCGTAATCTGGTGATACATAATAAATACCTGCTCATCGGGGAATGGCGTTTTAGGGCTTTGCAGGCTCAGCAGGGTATCCAGGTGGATATAATCCCAATAGGTCAGGAAATCGGCGTGCAGCAGACCATCAAGATAGGATATCATGTCCTGTCCCATGGCTTCGTATTTCTCCTGTAAAAGGATCAATCGTTTTTCAATCTCGGGGTCAATTCCCATAAATTCAGCTTATGCCTCAAAGGTAACAAAAGCTTGTTGCGGAGAAACAAAACAAGTATATTTACAGTTAACCAGTTACCATGAAAATAAGCAGGATACTCATCGCTATTGACGACAGCAAATACTCCGAACACGCCGCGGAGTACGGGTTCGAATTGGCCGGTTTTTACAAAGCCGATGTCGGCCTGGTCAACACGGTGGAGCCTATCATACCAACTTCCGTTGGCACAACCGATATGATATCGCCTTTCGACGCCAACCTGATGAATGAAGCCGAGATCATTAAGGTGCAAAAGGAAGCGTCGGAAAACATTATCCAGCGTATCGTTAAAACCTACGGCGGTGATCTGAATATTACTCATTTTACCGAATATGGTTCCACCGCCGACAGCATACTCAGTTGTGCCGCCGAGTTCAGCGCCGATATTATCGTAGTGGGAACCCATAGCCGCCACGGCCTCGACCGCCTGCTGATGGGCAGCGTAGCCGAACACGTAGTGCGCCATTCGCCGATACCTGTTTTAGTAGTACCATTTCCGGAGTCGGAAAGTCCGCACAAATCCGCATAAGTCTGTAAGTATTTTGCCAGATCAGTCTTCCGAACTTCCCGTCTTTCGGACTTGCGGACTAATACAACAACCTGAACTTGATGGTGTGATCGATAGCTTTCAGTTCGTCCAGCACCTGTTTGCGGTAACCGGCGTTTACATCAGTGATCACATAACCGATCTGGGCATTAGTTACCAGGAACTCGCCGACGATATTGATATTGTGCCTTGCAAACACTTCGTTGATCTGCGCCAGTATCCCCGGCACGTTGGTATGGATGTGAATAATACGGTGAGCGTTCTTGTTATGCGGCGGCTGCAGGTTGGGGAAATTACAGCTCATGTGCGTCTTCCCTTCGTTCATAAAAGCGATCACCCTTTTAGGGATAAAATCCACATTGCGCGGGTTATGCTTGGGATCGTCAAAGATAATTACGCCATTCTCGCAGGCCGTTTCGGATAGCTTTTTATTCGATAACCTGCCAAAGCAGCCGATCACTTTCAGCCTTTCGGTGTTCTGCACCTGCTCCGGTGTAGGGAGGTGGGTTTCATCGCACAGCAGCACCCCGGCTTCCTGCAGGTGGGCCTCCTCTATGTGATCTTCAATACGAATATTATAGCCTTCCTTGCGCATTTGTTCAATAGCTTCTTCTCCCACATCACCCGTCACTAAGCATTTAATGCGGTTTTTGGGGTATGATATTGCCCTGGGCAGTTTATTGACGTAGAGAAACTCATCAAGGCTGGGTGTAATGTAATCGGCTTTTTCGGCGACCGACTTGCGCTCGATGTTCTCGGTAAAAGCGAAGAATTTTTTGATCAGCCCCGATTCCTTTAATTGAAAATCCGAATAGCCGTCACCTATACCAAATATCTCGCCCTGCAGGTTCATCTGCTTTAGCAGGGCAACCTTTCCGCCTTCTTTCGACAAGGGGTTTCCGGTATCATAACCGACAATGTTGTCATCTTCATCAAATACGAATGTGTTGGCGTAGATATTTTCTTTTTTAATGAAATAATCTGTCACCACCGGCGTAATGAATTCCTTAAATCCGCCCGAAACGATAAATACCCGGTCCTGGTGCAGTTTAAAAAAGTTGCTGTTGCGCGAAAACGAGGTGGACACCTTCTTCTTCAAATGCGTAATAAGCTGTTTCAGGTGATCGCGGTTGGCCTGCACCAATTTGACGCGGCTGGCCAGGCTTTCGGTGAAAGAAAGCCGCCCTTCCATAGCCGCATTGGTAAAATCATCTATCTGTTTGTATATTTTTTCCCGGTTAGGATTTTTTCTCAGCGAAATGCGGGCAAGCTCGTCCAGCGCCTCAACCTGGGTAAATGTACTGTCGAAGTCAATAATAAAATACTGGTCCATCTGGTGCTACAAATGTGCGATTTTTGTACGTTGCTTCATAGTTTAATGTTGAGTTTGTTGGTAGAGTATCTTGAGGATGATTTATTTGACGGGATAGGGGCGCGGGTTCCATGCAACGTTCGTATATTTAATACGTCATTTAGCTAAAGTTCAATAAGAAATGAAAAAGTTAGCTTTCATAATTGTTTCCGGCGCACTGCTCTCGTTTGCTGCCGCAAATACAAAGGCGCAGGGTCATTCGCGGCAGGTCTCGGGCTACAATGCGGTAGCTTCGGCGGGACCATTCAATGTCCATATCAAAATTGACGGCAACGAAAGCGTACGGGTGGATGCCGATGCCGACGTGATCAACGATATCGAGACCGTGGTAGAAGACCATACGCTAAAGATCAAATTCAAAGACCACGAATACCGTCATCACAATATCCACAAAGCCGATATTTATGTAGAAGCGAAGTCGCTTAATGCGCTCACCAACAGCGGATCGGGCAGCATGAGGGTCGATGGCACCGCTTCAGCAGGCGATTTCCAGGCCATTTTGAGCGGTTCGGGTAATATCAGCACATCCGTTAAATCGGACGATCTGCACGCTGTGATCAGCGGATCAGGTTCCATCGATCTTAAAGGCAGCGCCCATAATGCTTCGTTCGTTATCAGTGGCTCGGGCGAGATCGGCGGCAAAGGTCTGAGGACCAATTCTGTATCAGCAGTTATTACCGGATCAGGCAATATTTACGTCTATGCCGATGATCGCATATCAGCGCATATCACAGGTTCGGGCAGTGTTTTCTATTCGGGTAACGCTTCTGTTGTCGACGGTCGCTATACCGGCTCGGGCAGGGTGATCAAAGGAGATTAACCATTCTATTGCAGCAGCAGCTTCAGGTTGATGCCAAAATTGGTAAAGGCTGTGTTGAATGTTTGCGAGGTATAAGGCCTGGTGATATTGGAATCGTAGAACAAACTCAGGTTGAAGCGCTGGTTGATGACATAATCGATTTCGGGCCTGTAAGTGATGTTCTGCGCACCCGATGATATTTGCGCTCCGGGTATATCTGCCTGATAAACCAGCGTTTTGTTATCCCTGAGCGAGAAGTCGATCTTAAAAGTGAGGTCGTTGTGCAGCGTAGCGCCCTGGAACAACCCGAAGGGGAAGCGGAAATTCCGCG
>DASZWG010000155.1:0-6716 GCA_035546675.1 Mucilaginibacter sp.
TTGCCGAAAGGGTAGTGGCCATGTTCGACCAAAAGCGTAAACTGCCGCAAAGCGTTTTCATTACGCGCGAACTTTCCAGCCAAAGCTATTTCCGCAAAGCGCTGGAGAAACATGGAATCAGTATCGACGCGCGTTCACTGATACGCACCGTGCCTGTTATCACGAAACTTGCGCCGCATGTTCTGGCCGATGCCGACTGGATATTTTTCAGCAGCAAAAACGCCGTTGAATATTTCTTCAACCTGAACCCTGAGTTGCCGAAAGATGTCAAATTCGGTGTGATCGGGGCCGGATCGGAAGAAACGCTTCGCCTGAAAGGGCACTTTACCAGCTACACCGGCATAGGCATCGATACGGCCGATGTTGCGGCTCAGTTTGCGCGGATAGCCAACGGCAAAAAGGTGGTGTTCCCGGGTTCGGAAGGATCGCTGCGCAGCATACAGCAGGGCATGTCGGCCGATACGAAGATCGTCGATCTGCCCGTTTACGAAACCATACTGGAAGAAAACGTAGAACCTACCGGAGCCGAAGTGCTGGTATTCACCAGTCCGTCGAACGTGGAAGCCTACTTTGCTGATAACCTGCTCGAGCCCGGTCAAAAAGTGATCGCAATCGGCAAAGCAACCGGCCGTAAATTTGACGAAATGGGTACCAAATACATCCTGCCCTTCTCGCCCGACGAAGTGGGTTTGGCTGAGGCAGTGTTTGGATGCGTTTGAGTAGATAGTCAATAGTCGATAGCCCATAGTTTAACCGGTTTTTGCCATGGACTATGGTCTATGGGCCATGGACTAATTTTCGAAAATCATTTCTACGCCATAAAACGGCTTTGAATTAGGTAATTGTCATCCTTTCTATAATTTTGTCGATCTTTAAACAGGAAATAAACTAACACCACTAAAAGTCCTCTTCAAAGGAGAGGATCCAGGAGAGGCCAATGCTGCAACGACCAAGAAGAAACCGCAAAAGTGAAGTTATCCGCCGCATGGTGCAGGAAACTCACCTCAGCGCAGATAACCTGATATTTCCCCTTTTTATCATCGACGGGAACAACCAGAAGACCGAAGTATCGTCGATGCCCGGCATTTACCGCAACTCGGTGGATAACCTGCTTCGCGAGATAGAAAGTTGTCTTAAACTCGGACTAAAGGCTTTTGACCTGTTTCCCAATCTCGAAGAATCGCTGAAAGACAAATACGCTACCGAAAGCCATCGCGAAGGCAGTTTATACCTGCGCGCGATAAGCGAGGTGAAGAAGAACTTTCCCGAAGCTTGCGTGATCACCGATGTGGCGATGGATCCCTACAGCAGCGACGGTCATGACGGTATTGTAGAGAACGGCGAGATACTGAACGACGAGACCCTGGTGGTTTTGGGTAAAATGGCTTTGGCGCACGCCCACGCCGGTGCTGATATCATTGCCCCGTCGGATATGATGGACGGCAGGGTGGGCTACATTCGCGATGTGCTGGACGAGAACGGCTTTACCAATGTTTCCATCATGTCGTACACGGCCAAGTATGCCAGTGCATTTTACGGGCCTTTCAGGGATGCGCTGAACTCGGCCCCGAAGTTCGGCGACAAAAAGACCTACCAGATGAATCCGGCCAACCAGCGTGAAGCGCTGATCGAAGCCGACCTGGATGAAGCCGAAGGTGCTGATTTTTTGATGGTGAAACCTGCTTTGGCCTATCTGGATGTCATCAAATTATTGAAGGATAATACCGAATTGCCGGTAGCGGCCTACAACGTGAGCGGCGAATATGCGATGGTAAAAGCTGCCATACAAAAAGGCTGGCTGAACGAGCAGCGCGCTATTACTGAGGTATTGACCGGGATACGCCGTGCCGGCGCTACAGCTATACTGACATACCACGCCAAAGAGGTGCTGGAGAATAAATGGATTTAAACCCCCTAACCCCCTGAAGGGGGAATTATTAGTGAGGGCAGAATATAAAATATAACATAAAATACTCCCCCTTTAGGGGGTTGGGGGGCACATGCTTGATTCAATAAAAAAGATGTTTTCGGGTGAAGGGGCCGATGAGCCGGTGAATACTTCGGGTAAACCGGATATCAGCAGGGAAAAGTCTGCCGAACTTTACGAGAAAGCGAAAACATTTTTCCCCGGCGGCGTCAATTCGCCGGTAAGGGCCTTCAAATCGGTTCACGGTACGCCGCTTTTTATCGAAAAAGGCGATGGCTGCTTTATCTGGGACGCCGACGGTAACCAGTTCATCGATTTCTGCTGCTCGTGGGGGCCGCTGATCCTGGGGCATAATCATCCCAAAGTGCGCGAAAAAGTAATTGAAGCAATGCAGAACGGGATGTCGTTCGGTGCGCCGACGGCTTTGGAGAACGAACTGGCCGAACTGCTGCTGAAGCATAATAAATACATTAAAAAGCTGCGTTTTGTAAGTTCGGGCACAGAGGCGGTAATGTCGGCCATCAGGCTGGCGCGCGGTTATACCGGACGCGATAAGATATTAAAGTTCGAAGGCTGTTACCACGGTCACAGCGATTCGCTGCTGGTAAAAGCCGGATCAGGCTTGGTTACCTTTGGCGAAACATCTTCGGCAGGAGTACCTAAATCATTCGCTAAAGAGACCATCGTGGTCAGCCTGAATGACCGCGAGGCCCTGCAAAAAGCTTTTGAAAAATTTAAAGAAAAAATCGCGGCGGTGATCATTGAGCCGGTACCGGCCAACAATGGTTTGCTGCTGCAAAACAAAGAATACCTGCAGTTTCTGCGCGATATCTGTACGGAAAACGGCGCGCTCCTCATTTTCGACGAGGTAATATCAGGCTTCCGCATCGGTTTTGAAGGCGCGGCAGGATATTATAACATTCAGCCGGATATCATTACCTACGGTAAGATCATTGGCGGTGGACTGCCGGTGGGCTGCTATGGGGCATCGGCCGAAATCATGGGCAGCATATCACCTGACGGATCGGTTTACCAGGCGGGTACATTATCAGGCAACCCGGTGGCAATGGCAGCAGGGATAGCGCAGTTGAACGAACTGCTGCGCATGGGGTTTTACCGCGACCTGAACAACAAAGCCGAAGAATTTACCGAAGCTATACAGCGCTTTGCTTCGGCAAGGAACTATAAATTCAGGGTATTTGGTATCGGTTCGATATTCTGGTTTGCCTTTACAGATAAGGAAACCATCAGCAGGGCCGATGAGATCGACCCGGCAAGTATGGAAAAATTCAAGATCATGCACCGCGAGCTGCTGAACCGGGGCGTTTACCTGGGGCCGTCGGGCTACGAGGTGGGTTTTATCTCATCGGCGCATACCAAAGTAGACCTGGAAAAAGCAAAACGTGCTATATTTGATAGTTTAGACCTGGTATTCAGGAAATAAAGCGCATCCCTGCCCACCCTGAACGGGAGGGCTTATAAATGGAGATTATGAAAAGGTCATTCATTATTTTCTATGCGATCATTATCTACGCTATATCCGAACTGATATGGTGGGGCTATATGCTGGTGCATCTGCAGCCCAGGCGCACGGGCATGATACTGGGCGAAGGCAGCGTATTTGTCCTGGTATTTGTGGTGGGTGCGATCAGCCTGCACAAGTCGATCGAAAAAGAGCGCAAGCTGCAAAGCCAGAAAAAGAACTTCCTGCTCTCGGTAACGCATGAACTGAAATCGCCATTGGCGTCGATCAAGCTGCTGTTGCAAACCATACAGAAGCGCGACCTGACCAAGCAGCAGATACATGATTTTATCAATAAATCGCTGCTGGATATTGAACGGCTGGATGATATGGTCGAAAATATGCTGCTGGCATCGAAGATCGATAATCATTCATACACTTTTCCGAAGGCAAAATTCAACCTTTCGGCCTTAGTGGATAACGTGGTAAACCGGCTGCAATTGAATAAATGCGATCTGACCCAACAACTGATCAATGCTGAAATTGAACCCAAGATCGAGATCACAGGCGATAAGTTTGCGCTGACCTCGGTAGTGACCAACCTGATCGAGAACGCGATCAAATACTCGGGGCCCTGTGAGGTAGTGGATGTCAAGCTCTACTCAAAAGGCGGAAAGATATTCCTGGAAGTGGCCGATCACGGCATAGGCATAGCGGATGCGGAAAAGGCGCGCATTTTCGATCGTTTTTACCGCGTGGGAAGCGAGGAAACGCGTAATACCAAGGGAACCGGCCTGGGGCTGTACATTGTGAAAGAGGTGCTGGATAAGCACGACGCCAGCATCCGGGTAACGGATAATGACCCCAATGGAAGTGTTTTTGAAGTTGTATTCGCATAAAGATTCGTGCAATTCGAACTAAATTGGTGAAAATTAGTGCCATAAATAATTAAAACTCACATGCAAAGTAAAAAGAGAATTCTGCTGGCAGAAGACGAAGAGCATCTGCTTGAAGCGATAAAACTCAACCTCGAGTTGGAGGGATATAAAGTAACCATTGCCAATAACGGCAAAAAAGCGCTGCAAAAATTTAAGGAAGAGCGTTTTAACCTGGTGATCCTGGACGTGATGATGCCCGAAGTAGACGGCTTCGTGGTAGCCGAGACTATCCGGCTGGAAAATTCAGAAGTGCCGATCATGTTCCTGACCGCCAAGAATACCAATGAAGACAAAATAGCAGGGCTGAAAAAAGGCGCCGACGATTACCTGACCAAACCATTCAATCTCGAAGAACTGATCCTGCGGGTGAACAACCTGGTCAAGCGTGGTTTGAAAGGGGAAGAGCTAAAGGAATTCAACAGCTATAAGATCGGCGATAAGACCATCCATTTCAACTCATTCGAGCTGGTGAACGGCGATGGTTCTATTACGCCGCTTACCAAAAAGGAAACCATGCTGCTCAAACTGCTCATCGAACGCCGCAACGAAGCCGTATCGCGCGAGCAGATACTGGAAACGGTGTGGAACTACGACGTATACCCGTCGACCCGCACCATCGATAATTTTATCCTTACGTTCCGCAAATATTTTGAACCTGACCCCAAAAACCCTGTCTACTTTCATTCCATTCGCGGGGTTGGTTATAAGTTTACCGATAGTCAGCACTGATCCATGTTCAGTAACAAGGCCCGGATGCTGGTGATCGTGGTGTTTGTCGCCATGACGGTATTTTTTGCTTATGAACACGTACTGGAGCTTGCCGCCTTTAGTCTGCTGATGGTGGTGATCGTTGTTGTTGAATATTTTAAACAAGGCACACTGGTGCTGGCAGCCAAACATTACCACGATAAGGATTATTCGGGCGCCGAAGCGTTGCTGCGGCAAATCAAAAAACCGGAATGGTTATGGGATAAGCGCCGCGGCGTGTACGAATATATGCTGGGCAATATCTGCCTGCACAAACAGGAGTATGAAGAAGCGGTGCGGCATTACGACCTGGCGTCCAGGTTCCCGCTACGGTCGGTGAACGATCATGTAGCGGCGCTGGTGCATGCCGCCAACATCTGTATCCGGCTGGGCGACCATGAAAAGGCCAATGCTTATTTAGAGCAGGCGATGACGCACGAGGAAAAGATCACGGCCAGAATGAAGGCAGTGATCGCAAAATTGAAACAGGAATTAAACAAGAAATAATAGAACCAGGAACCAAGGGACAGGAGCCAAGTGCCTGTTTCCTTGATTCTTGACTCTGAATAGATATATGAGAAACTCATTACTGATCAAAGCTGCATTTTCGGAAACTACGGAACGGCCACCGGTGTGGATGATGCGTCAGGCAGGCCGCTTTATGAAGGAATACTGGGATATCAAAAACAAATATTCCTTCCTGGAAATGTGCAAGACCCCCGAAATTGCCGCCGATGTGACCATGCTGCCGGTCGACTTGCTGGGCGTGGATGCGGCGATATTATTTTCGGATATACTGGTTACCGCCGAAGCTATGGGTGGCGAACTGAGCTTTACCAATGGCATCGGGCCCAAATTTGCCAATCCTGTGCGGGGCAAGGCCGGTATTGACGGGCTTCAAACCGATGTTGTGCACAAGCTGCAATTTGTGGCTGATGCGATCAAAATCGTACAGCAACGTTTGAATGGCAGCATCCCGCTGATCGGTTTTGCAGGGGCGCCGTTCACGGTGATGAGTTATTTGGTCGAGGGCGGATCGTCCAAAGATTTTAAGCTGACCAAACTGTTAATGCACAATGAGCCGGAACTGGCGCATGCCCTTTTATCAAAGATCGCCAAAGTAACGGCGGCCTACCTGAATATGCAGATCAGTGCAGGTGTAAATGCCGTGCAGATATTCGATAGCTGGGCGCAGGCCCTGGCCTGGGACGATTACCGGGAGTTTTCGCATCAATACATTGCGGAGATCATCAGTCAGCTAAACCGCAAGGATGTGCCGGTGATCTCGTTCTGCAAAGGCAGCTCGGTATTTGCACCGCTGATGGCAGAGGCGAAACCCGATGTGATCTCGGTCGACTGGAACGTTGACCTGCTGGACATGAAAAAGCGGTTACCCAAAGGTGTGGCTGTACAGGGCAACCTGGACC
Source organism: Mucilaginibacter sp. (assembly GCA_035546675.1). GTDB lineage: Bacteria > Bacteroidota > Bacteroidia > Sphingobacteriales > Sphingobacteriaceae > Mucilaginibacter. The sequence goes on from DASZWG010000155.1 coordinate 6,502, forward strand.
CGCACATTTTGTATGCGGATAAAAAAGTGATCAGGGAGCGGATATATCGCCTGTTCGACAGGATGAAGGGCGAGAACGGTTTCATCTTCAACCTGGGGCACGGCATTATGCCCGACATTCCCTTTGATCACGTGAAGTACGCGGTGGATATAATAAAAGAATACAAGTATTAACACGAATTACACAAATTAGAGCGAAATCTCACTAATTCGCTT
>DASZWG010000156.1:0-4040 GCA_035546675.1 Mucilaginibacter sp.
CCTTGCATTGAACGGTATTGCACAAACTATATTGAGTCAAAGCAGCCAGCTCGCCGCTTCTAATGATGGCAAAATGGAATTGCAGGTTTACCAGAGCATAACATTACGCGACGGTAAACGCGCCAACAACCCATGGCTGCAGGAATTGGCCGACCCGGTATCGAAAGTATGCTGGGATAATTTTGTTGCCATGTCGCCCGCCGATATGCGGAATTACAGCATCATGCAGGAAGATGTGATCAATGTTACCGTCGGCGGTTATACGATAGGCTTGCCTGTATTGGTTCAGCCCGGGCAGGCCGAGGGAACTATATCGATAGCTGTTGGTTACGGGCGTTCAGAAGCCGGCCCGGTAGGCAAGGGATTGGGACAGAATGCGTTTCCTTTCAGGAGCTTTAAAAACGGAAGTTTCCAGGATTCGGCGGTAGTTACCTGGTCGAAAACCGGCTCCAATTATGTGCTGGCACAAACACAGACGCACCACTCTATAGAGGGCCGTGACATTGTACGTGAAGCCACCTTTACAGAATATAAGAAAGACCCCGCGATTAACAGCGGCGGCGCTTTAAATCATAAAAAATACGAAAGCCTGTGGGACGAATACGAACGCCCGGCTTACGATTGGGTAATGGCGATAGACCTGAACGCCTGTACCGGCTGCGGCGCCTGCGTGGTTGCCTGCAGCGCCGAGAATAACATCCCGGTTGTAGGTAAGGATGAAGTTCACCGCCGCCGCGAAATGCACTGGATACGAATAGACCGCTATTACAGCTTTAACGATAACGGCAAAGCCGTAACCGAAGAGCAGGAAATATCGGAAATGAAAGACCTGGATGATGTTTCGGTGATCTATCAGCCGATGTTATGCCAGCATTGCGATCACGCTCCGTGCGAAACCGTTTGCCCGGTACTGGCTACCGTACACTCGTCGGAAGGTATCAATATGATGGCTTATAACCGTTGCGTGGGTACCCGTTATTGCGCCAACAACTGCCCGTACAAAGTACGTCGGTTCAACTGGTTCAATTACTGGAACGATTCGCGCTTTGATAACTACCTGATCAACGAGCATACGCACCTGGTGCTTAACCCAGATGTGGTAACCCGTTCGCGCGGTGTAATGGAAAAATGCTCGATGTGTATCCAGCGTATACAGGCAGGTAAGCTGAAAGCTAAAATGGAAAAACGCCCGTTGCGCGACGGAGATGTGAAAATGGCCTGCCAGCAAACCTGCCCGACCAATGCGATCATCTTCGGCAACCGAAACGATCCGGATTCGGAAGTTTCAAAAGCACTGAAGAGCGAAAGGACGTTTTACGTGCTGCAGGAACTGGGTGTTGAGCCGGGTATCGGTTACCAGGTTAAGATCAGGAATAAGAACACCACTGAAATTGAAGCATAATATACACAAGAGAGATATAGAATATGGCATCTCATAAAGAATCGATAATAAGAGAACCGCTGATAACCGGCGAGAACATTACCTACGCCAAAATAACGGAGGATGTTCTTCGCCCGGTGGAAAGTATGCCCAACAGGGCCTGGTGGATCGGCTTTACGCTAGCCTCGCTGGGCGCTATGCTTTGGGTGTTTGCTGTAAGCTGGACATTTTGGTACGGTATAGGCGAATGGGGTTTGAACAAAACAGTAGGCTGGGCCTGGGACATCACCGGGTTTGTGTGGTGGGTAGGTATCGGCCACGCCGGAACGCTGATCTCGGCCATACTTTTGCTGTTCCGTCAAAACTGGCGTAACTCCATCAACCGTTCGGCCGAAGCCATGACGATCTTCGCCGTGATCTGTGCCGCTACTTATGTGGTTTGTCACATGGGTCGCCCCTGGCTGGCTTACTGGCCATTGCCGTTGCCAAACCAGTTCGGTTCGCTGTGGGTTAACTTCAACTCACCCCTGGTATGGGACGTGTTCGCTATCTCGACATATTTCTCGGTATCCTTAGTATTCTGGTATACTGGCTTACTGCCCGACCTTGCTACTATCCGCGATCGCGCTACAGGTATCCGCCGCAGGATCTATTCAATATGCTCGTTCGGCTGGACTGGTTCGGTAAAAACCTGGCAGCGTTTCGAAACCGTATCGCTTATCCTGGCAGGTGTATCGACCCCGCTGGTACTTTCGGTACACACTATCGTGTCAATGGACTTTGCCACCTCGCTCGAACCGGGCTGGCACACCACCATATTCCCGCCATACTTCGTTGCCGGAGCTATTTTCTCAGGATTTGCCATGGTGCAAACCCTGCTGCTGGTAACCCGAAAAGTGCTGGGGCTCGAGAACTATATTACTATGTTCCACATCGAGGCTATGAACAAGATCATCCTGGTGACCGGTTCTATCGTAGGCGTTGCTTACCTGACGGAATTTTTCATTGCCTACTACTCAGGCGGCGAATATGAACAATATACTTTCCTGAACAGGTTCACCGGACCGTACTGGTGGGCGGGCTGTTTAATGTACGGTAACAACGTGCTGATGACCCAGTTGATGTGGTTCAAAAAGGTGCGTACCAACATCTTCATTTCGTGGGTGCTGTCTATCGTGGTAAACATCGGCATGTGGTACGAGCGTTTTGTGATCATCGTAGTATCGCTGCACCGCGACTTCCTGCCGTCGAGCTGGGCTATGTTCCACCCGACCTGGGTTGACATGAGCGTGTTTGTGGGCTCGATAGGCTTATTCTTCACCATGTTCCTGCTGTTTATCCGGGTATTCCCGTCGATAGCCATGGCCGAAGTGAAGTTGTTGCTGAAGAGTTCGAGTGAGCAGTCTAAAAAGAAATTGCTGAAAGAGGGACATCTGGATGCTGAGCAGGTAGAATTTTATAAAAAATCGTTGAACAAATTTGATAGTGTCGAACTGTCCGAATACGAAAAAGTATCATAATGAGCAGCACTAAATTTATATTGGGTCTTTTTGACGATCCGGATGTAATGATGCACGGGATCGATTCATTGCAAAAAAACAGCGTCCCTATTTACGATGTGTACACGCCGATGCCCATCCACGGTATTGACGATAAGCTGGGTATAAAACCCTCGCGCCTGGGATATGCTGCCTTTATGTTCGGTTGTCTGGGTGGCACCACCATTTTTACCATCATTTATTATACGCTGGTACATGACTGGCCGATGAACATTGGCGGTAAACCAGCCTTTACGATCCCGAACTTTATTCCGGCAACTTTTGAATGGACGGTGTTGTTCACCGCCTTCGGTATGACGATCACCTTCTTCTACGCCACGCACCTATTCCCTGGCCGTGCGCCGAGAGTGATGGACCTGCGGGCAACAGACGACCGCTTTGTGATCGCCATAGATGCTAAAGGAAATATTCCGCATGAGGATATTACGAATATATTAAAGGAAGCAGGAGCTGTAGAAATTAAGCATAACGACAGAAAATATGTTAGCTATGAATAAAAGAAATGTATTGGGAATTACGGTTGTCGCCGTTGCAGCTGCTGTTGTAATTACCTCGTGCAAAAATAAAAGAAGCACAGGGTGGGAATATGCCCCCAATATGTATGAGCATATTGCGTATGATCCCGACCAGCCCAATCCTAATTTTAAGGACGGCAAGACTGCACAACAGCCGCCGGTGGGCACCATTCCGATCGGTTTTACACCCTTTGATTACCCGAATACCAAAGACGGTTACGAAAAGGCAGGCGCAGAGGTAACCAATCCGCTGCCGCAAACCCAGGAGAACCTGGCCGACGGAAAGGTATTGTTTGAACATTTCTGTTCACCTTGTCATGGTATGAAGGGCCAGGGTGACGGACTGGTGGTACAGCACGGATTTCCGGCGCCTCCGTCATATTCTACCGGGCAATCTTCACGCGGCGGCGCTATGAAAGATCTGACCGACGGAAAGATTTATCATACCATAACTTATGGTGTAAATGCAATGGGTTCCTATGCTTCGCAGCTTGCTCCGGACGAGCGCTGGAAAGTGATTATGTATGTACACCAATTACAAAAACAATAATATTAGATGAAAACTCATAATAATTTGGACGAACG
>DASZWG010000157.1:0-2904 GCA_035546675.1 Mucilaginibacter sp.
CCGGTATTGATACCGACTTTAACGCCTTGGTTGTGTAATGCTGCGAATGTTTCTTCCACGTGCGGCAATGGCTCAATACCCGGTTCGTCCTGGTAAAAGCTGATCATCTGCCGCACAAACTCGCGGTGTATCTTGTCCACCAGTTCGGGCGTGATTTGGGTTTGATCCGTTTCGTGAAGCTGTAGCATCTGGGTAATGGCCTGGTTCTTCTCGTAACCCATCAGCGGGTTGATCAGATCGAGCTCAACCTCGTAGTTATATTTTTTCAAAGCTGCCTGGAAGGCCTTGCTGACATTGTGTTCATCCTTAACCGTAGTGCCGGCAATATCAAAAACAACTAATTTAATAGGCATAAAATATGAGTCTGTAAAAGTTGAGCAATGCTAAACTTAGTTTATTAATGTCAAACTAATTTAGTATTAAGGTTTGATTAATTATGACAGGCTTGCACAATTTACCGGTCTAATATTTTCTTTTCTTCAAAGAAATACACCACCAGCATCATAGCCTTGCTGTCGCCAGTGTTAACCGGCGTATGGGGAATACGACCATCAAAAAGCAGCGAATCGCCTTCATCCAGATATATTTTTTCTTCCTCATTAAATTGGTATTCCACTTTGCCCGATATCACATATTTATATTCAAAAGCATCCGTCTCCACCAATGGCCGTGTGGCATTGGGCTCCAGTTCGAGCAGGACAATGTCAATGGTGGTATGGTCGATATAACGGGTGAATATCCTTTGATAGCTAAAGCCGGAAGTGTATTCCTTTTCGAATCCTTCATATTCCTGTTTCCGCTTAACCAGTATGGGCGATTGGTCGCTTTTGCTGCGTATGTCTTTGAAAAACTCGTTGAGGTCAATGTTCAGCGCTTTAATAATATCGATCAGTACGATCAGCGATGGGATGGTGCGGCTGTTTTCGATCTGCGAGATCAGGCCTTTGCTTACATTGGCCGAAGTAGCGAGTTCCTGAACGGTGATATTTTTTTCGCGGCGGCGTTCTTTTATCCGGTTACTGATCTGTATCAGTATATCGTCTTCCATAAAAAGTTATAGGTATTATTAAAGAGGTGAACGTCATGAACCGAACCGTTCGTGTACCAAGTTAAAACTTAATTTAATGGTAACCGCAAATTAATTTGATATAAAGCGGCTCAACGTAAAACAAATATTATATTTCATTTACTAATTTCTGAAATTTGCTTACCGGCAGTTAAACAGATCACGATGATTTAATGATTTGCTAATATCAGATTGTTTCATTTGCCCAAAACCAGTATATGAGCGCTCCGCATTTCGACCCTGAAGCCATTGTTAATGAAGTGTTTGAATTATATGAAAAACACGGAGATGAGGATTATATCGGCGAGCCTGTTTCTCAGATCGAGCACATGTCGCAGGCGGCTGCGCTTGCCGAAGAAGAAGGGTATGAGGACGACGTGATCCTTGCGGCATTTTTTCACGATATCGGGCACTTGTGCGCCAGCAGCGAAGAAGCAAAAAGCATGAATGGTTTTGGCAACACGGATCATGAGCAACTGGGCGCCGATTACCTGAGGGAAAAGGGTTTCTCCGAAAAGATCGCAACGCTGGTTCAGAGCCATGTGGTTGCCAAGCGATATCTTACTTATAAATACCCGGAATATTATGAAAAGCTCTCGGAAGCCAGCAGGGCGACGCTCGAATTCCAGGGCGGTCGCATGACCGAAAAAGAGGCCGCTGAATTTGAGTCGAACCCGGATGCCGACCTGTTTGTGCGTTTGCGCTACTGGGACGATAAAGCCAAAGAAATGAATAAACCGATTGATAATATCTCCCATATTAAGCTGTTGGCGATAAGTCATTTATATAAAAATAATTAAGCCTTACTTTTCCTGAATATTAACTCCGTGTGAGCCGATTGTAATTGGCCTGTTACAAAATCTGCCTTTCTTAACCTTCCTGCTACGCTATTTTAAGGTTTACTTAATGTAAACTTAGTTTACTAATAATAAACTAAGTTTAGTATTGCTGTATGAAATTCATCCTTCTCACCAATTAATTTAAGCAGATGATGCAGCTCTACACACACATTAGGACAGTAATAACAATGGTGTTATTATGCCTTGCCCCGGTACTCTTATTCGGGCAAAACAAGATCGGTGGTACCGTTACCGACGAAAACAAACAACCGTTACCCGGTGTAACGGTTAAACTAAAAGGATCGGATAAGGGAACGGTGACCGACATTAACGGCCGCTTCCTGTTTGAAGCTGACAAAGGCCAGGTACTGACCTTCGGTTTCCTGGGGTATGTATCGCAGGACCTGACGATAGGCGATGCAAAAAACTACACCGTAAGTTTAGTGCCCGACAACAAATCTCTTAACGAAGTTGTCGTAACAGCCCTGGGTGTTAAGAAAGAAACCCGCCGTATCGGTTACTCAACCCAAACGGTTAGCGGGGCCCAGTTAACCACCGCGCGCGACCCTAATCCTATGAACGGCCTGATTGGTAAAGTGGCAGGTCTTTCGGTAGGTGCAACATCCGAAATTTTAGGTACGCCGAATGTGACCATCCGCGGTAACACGGTTTCACTGTACGTTGTTGATGGTTTGCCTATCAACTCGGACACCTTCGACCTGAGCCCGGACGACATTGAAAGCTATACCGTACTAAAGGGCCCGGCCGCAGCCGCACTGTATGGTAACCGCGCGGCCAATGGCGCCATCCTGATCACGACTAAAAAAGGAAGGGCCAATAAAAAGGGCCTCACGGTCGATTTTAACAGCAGTACGGTGATCAACAAAGGATTTGTCGCATTTCCAAAGGTGCAGCACTCGTTTGGTCCGGGCGAAAATACTTTTTACGAGTTTGTGGACGGTAAAGGTGGCGCACCAGGCGGTGTTGACAGCGACTACG
>DASZWG010000158.1:0-9520 GCA_035546675.1 Mucilaginibacter sp.
AAACCACCATACCCCAAACTATATGAAACGGTGATCAACCCCAAGGCACCTGCCTACAGTACCGAAACGCTGGGCTGGGGCGGCAGGCTCAGCGGTCCGAACGATGGCGCCGTTGCTCAGCAGGCATTTGATATCAACACCGGTAAAATGTATACCAATTTGGCTTTGTCATCGTGCATGAGCTGCCATAGTCCGGCGCAGGATACGCTGAAGGCATTTTTACTGCCGGGGCCATTTCCGGGGGATAGTTTAAAGGTATATACACCCGGCAGCGCCGACTGGAACCTGTGGTTCAGGGATAATTACGGCGACGTACCCTTTACCCAGGGCCAGGTGGCTATGGACTATGATATGGTGATGGCCTTTAAATCGGTATTGGCTTACGAAGCGGCGCAGCCGTCGGCACGAAACGCTCTGCTGCTAAAGCGCATGATTGCGGTCGACCGGTTCAGGCTGCACCGGACGCATAGCAGATTCTGGCACTAAAACATTCATAAAAAATTACCCCAGGATAAAGTTGATTAATGGTTGGGGTACTCGGCGGTCTTTTCGTCGGGTACCCTTTTTTATTACTGTTTATGTACGCTGCTTTCACTCCGGAAATCCAAAACAAGACTTTTAGTATATTCGGAGGAAATTATGAACTGGATAACTCAACCCTGGCCCTGGTATGTTTCGGGGCCGCTTATCGGGCTAATGGTACCCGCTATGCTGCTGCTGGGCAATAGGCCCTTCGGCATATCGTCGTCGCTGCGGCACATTTGCGCCGCCTGCGTACCTGCCCGTATCCCTTTTTTTAGCTACGAATGGAAACGCGAAAGCTGGAGCCTGTTCTTTGTCGCCGGCGTAATTGCCGGGGGCTGCATTGCCGGGTACCTGCTGTCGGCCCCGGCGCCGGTTGCTATTAATCCGCATACTACAGCATTGTTACAGCAGGAGGGCGTAAAGGATTTCTCGACCCTGCTGCCGCGCGACATATTCAGCTTCAGTGCCTTGCTTACGGTTCGCGGAGTTATCTTTATCGTGGGCGGTGGTTTCCTGGTAGGCTTCGGTACCCGCTATGCCGACGGCTGTACATCGGGGCACTCTATAACGGGTATTTCAACACTGCAATGGCCGTCCATGGTAGCTACCTGCTGCTTCATGATCGGCGGCTTCTTCATGACCTGGTTCATCCTTCCATACTTACTCCAACTCTGACCATGCGCAACCTCAAATTTTTCGTCATCGGCATAATATTCGGTATCATCCTCATCAAATCGCAGGTGGTATCGTGGTTCCGCATCCAGGAAATGTTCCGCCTGCAATCATTCTACATGTACGGCGTAATTTGCAGCGCTATTGTTGTCGGCATGATCTCGGTATTGCTTATCAAACGTTTTAAAGTCAAAACTATCAGCGGTGAGCCGGTGGAAGTCCCCAAAAAGACGTTCAGTTGGGGCAACGTATGGGGCGGACTGATCTTTGGTCTCGGCTGGGCCATTACCGGCGCATGCCCTGGCCCGCTTTATGCCTTGACAGGAAGCGGTTTCTGGGTAATGGGCATAACGCTGCTCAGCGCGGTACTCGGAACCTGGGTGTACGGGCTTTTGCGGGACCGGCTGCCGCATTGATGAATTTTATGAGGCCAGATGCCGGCAGTCAGAAATATTGCCCTGATACCCATTCTTAATTCTCAAAAAAATTGTCGCTGCAGTGTCATTTCGGGCAGAAAATCGGGGGTTTATTATGCATGCATAAAAATTAAACCGAAAACCATTTTTAACTTTGGTATATTTAGTAAATAATTTTATTCCGAAATAATAAATAAATTCAGAATTAATTAAAATATTTATACATAAATCAAAATAAAATTCTGATTTAAAAATATTTTTTTAAACTATTGGAGGTTCGTCAGTGGCGAAGTAATTTAGGAAGAGTTGAATCAGTCGCAGAAGTTGTATGGGTTGAATTAGTTGAAATAACGCGGTAATTTGACCCAATATGACCGGATGACTGACACACACCAATTATAAAATATACTGTTACTAATTAACACATGGATACCACGACTACCACCGAGCTTAACAAATATAGCAAGCACCTGACCAGCGACCCGACGCAGCCTGCCGCACAGGCTATGCTTTACGGCATCGGACTGACAGATGAAGATCTGAAAAAAGCGCAGGTTGGTGTGGCCAGCATGGGGTACGACGGCAATACCTGCAATATGCACCTGAACGACCTGGCAAAGATCGTGAAACAGAGTGTATGGGATGATGGCCTGGTTGGATTGATATTTAATACCATCGGTGTAAGCGACGGGATGAGCATGGGGACCGACGGGATGCGCTATTCGCTCATCAGCCGCGATGTAATTGCCGATTCGATCGAAGCGGTTTGCGGAGCACAATATTATGACGGTTTGATCGCGCTGCCCGGCTGCGACAAAAACATGCCGGGTTCGCTGATCGCGATGGGACGTTTAAATCGCCCGTCGATCATGATCTATGGCGGTACCATCAAGCCCGGCCATTATAAAGGCGAGGATCTGAATATTGTTTCGGCCTTTGAGGCTTTGGGCAAGAAAATAGCTGGCCAGATAGACGAGAAGGACTTTATAGAAGTCATTAAACATAGCTGCCCCGGCGCAGGCGCCTGCGGCGGTATCTATACCGCTAATACGATGGCTTCGGCTATCGAGGCGCTGGGGATGAGCCTGCCGTACAGCAGCAGTAACCCGGCTACCAGCGAGGAAAAGAAACAGGAATGTCGCGAAGCTGGTAAAGCCATCAGGCTGCTGCTGGAACGCGATATCAAACCATCGGACATCATGACCCGGCAGGCCTTTGAGAACGCTATTGTAACCATCATGGTGCTGGGCGGCTCGACCAATGCGGTATTACACCTGATCGCTATGGCTAAGGCCATCGGCATCAAACTGACGCAGGATGATTTCCAGTCGGTAAGCAACCATATACCCGTGCTGGCCGATATGAAGCCAAGCGGCAAGTATGTGATGGAAGATCTGCATAAGATAGGCGGCGTTCCGGCGGTGATGAAATACCTGCTTAAGCTGGGCTGGATAGACGGCAGTTGCCTGACGGTTACCGGCAAAACCGTTGCCGAGAACTTAGCCCCGGTACCCGACCTGGAATTTGAGAACCAGAAGATCATAGCCCCGGCAGAGAAGCCAATCAAAGCGACGGGCCACCTGCAGATACTTTACGGCAACCTGGCCACAGGCGGTTCGGTAGCGAAAATCACCGGTAAGGAAGGCGAACGTTTCGAGGGTCCGGCAAGAGTGTTCGATAACGAGTTCGATCTGATCGACGGTATCATGAATGGTCGCGTAAAGCATGGCGACGTAGTGGTTGTTCGCTATGTTGGCCCGAAAGGCGCACCGGGTATGCCCGAAATGCTGAAGCCTACATCGGCGATATTTGGAGCAGGCTTAGGCGCTTCTGTGGCTTTAATTACAGATGGAAGGTTTTCGGGCGGTACCCACGGCTTCGTCGTCGGTCACATTACCCCCGAAGCGTACGACGGGGGTAATTTAGCGCTCGTTAAGGACGACGATATAATAGAGATCGATGCCATCAGCCGCACGATGAACCTGAAAATATCAGATTCAGAACTGGCCTACCGCAAAAGTGAATGGAAACAGCCGGAACTGAAAGCAAAAAAGGGACTGTTATACAAGTACGCAAGAACCGTTACCACTGCAGCCGAAGGCTGTGTTACGGATGAGTGTTAACCCCCTGCCCCCTGAAGGGGGGAATTAGGGATTAACGAATAGAAAAAATTGGACATAAATTAAAAAACTCCCCCTTTAGGGGGTTGGGGGGCAATATGGAAGTTGCACAACAAGAAACATTGACACCTGCCGCTGAAAAACAAGCGGTTGAAATGACCGGCTCGGCGGCTGTACTGGAAGCGCTGATAGCCGAGGGTGTTACAACGATATTCGGGTATCCGGGCGGAGCGATCATGCCCATATATGATGCCCTGTATGATTATGCAGATCAGTTAAAGCATATCCTGGTGCGCCACGAACAGGGCGGCATTCATGCCGCACAGGGCTTTGCGCGCACATCGGGAAAAGTAGGGGTGGTTTTTGCCACAAGTGGTCCGGGGGCAACCAACCTGGTGACAGGTTTGGCCGATGCACAGATCGACAGCACACCGGTTGTGTGCATCACCGGCCAGGTATTCGCCCACCTGCTGGGTACCGACGCGTTCCAGGAAACGGATGTGATCAACATCACCACGCCGGTCACCAAATGGAACTACCAGGTGACGGATGCGACCGAAATACCGGAAGTATTGGCCAAGGCCTTTTACATCGCAAAAAGCGGCCGCCCCGGTCCGGTACTGATCGACATTACCAAAAACGCACAGGTACAGAAATTCCAGTTCAAAGGCTATCAACCCTGCAATCATATCCGCAGCTACAGGCCGAAACCGATCGTTCGCCAGCAGTACATCGAAGAAGCGGCGAAACTGATCAATTCGGCAAAAAAGCCGTTCATCCTGTTTGGCCAGGGCGTAATATTAGGCGGAGCGGAGCAGGAGTTCAAAGCTTTTGTTGAAAAATCGGGCATTCCTGCAGCATGGACGGTTTTAGGCGCGGGCGCTATCCCGACCGGTCACCCGCTGAATGTGGGCATGCTGGGCATGCACGGTAATTACGGCCCGAATGTGCTGACCAACTCGTGCGACGTACTGATCGCTATCGGGATGCGGTTTGACGACCGTGTTACAGGCCGCTTAGATAAATATGCCAAACAGGCGAAGGTTATCCACCTGGACATCGACCCGGCTGAAATAGATAAAAATGTAAAAACCACTGTTCCGGTTTGGGGTGATTGTAAAGAGACTTTGCCTTTGCTTACCACCGCTATTCAGCAAAAAACATATCCTGAATGGCTGCAGCAGTTTCATGATCATACCAAACAGGAAATTGAGCTGGTGATCGAAAAAGAGCTGAACCCAACCACGGGCGAAATGACCATGGGCGAGGTGATCAAACACCTGAATGAACTGACCAAAGGCGATGCGGTGATCGTAACCGACGTGGGCCAGCACCAGATGGTAGGATGCCGCTATGCCAGGTTCAACCAAACACGCAGCAATGTGACCAGCGGCGGTTTGGGCACGATGGGCTTTGCGCTCCCGGCAGCTATCGGCGCCAAATTCGGCACTCCCGACCGCGAGGTGGTAGCCATTATCGGCGACGGCGGCTTCCAGATGACCTTACAGGAATTGGGCACCATTATGCAGGAAAAAACCGGCGTGAAGATCATTATCCTGAACAATAATTTCCTGGGCATGGTTCGCCAGTGGCAGGAATTGTTCAACGGGAAACGTTATTCGTTTGTAGATATGCAATGCCCCGACTTTGTGAAGCTGGCCGGCGCTTACGGCGTCGAAGGTAATTCGGTAAAAGAGCGTAAAGACCTTGTTGGCGCGTTACAGCAAATGATCAGCCATAAGGGCCCATACCTGCTGGAAGTAATGGTGACCAAAGAGAATAATGTGTTCCCGATGGTGCCGCAGGGCTGCAGCGTAGCAGAAATCAGATTAAAATAATCACCTCCTAACCCCCTGAAGGGGGACCTTAAAGAGTGAAGAAATGAGCACACAAGATATCAAACAGGAGTTCAACATAACGGTTTACACCGAGAACCAGGTAGGTTTGCTGAACCGTATCGCAATCATATTTACACGCCGTAAGATCAATATCGACAGCCTGAACACTTCGCCTTCGGAAGTGGGCAGCGTTCACCGCTTCAATATCGTGATCACTGAAACCGAAGACGTTGTGCGCAAATTATGCCGCCAGATCGAAAAACAGGTCGAGGTTTTAAAAGCTTATTATCATACCAACGAAGATGTGATCTGGCAGGAACTGGCCTTGTACAAATTATCGACCGATGTGATCGCCGAGAAAGTAAGCGTGGAGCGTTTGCTGCGCGAGAACGGCGCCCGTGCAGTAGTGATCCGCAAGGATTATACCGTGTTCGAAACCACCGGCCACCGCGAGGAAACGGATAACCTGCTGAACATTTTGCAGCCTTATGGCTTGATCGAGTTCGTTCGCAGCGCCAGGGTAGCTATCATTAAAGACAGCGAAGGCTTCAACTCCAAGCTGCGTGAATTTGAGCGTTTGGAACCGGGCGAGGAAGTGATTGAGAACGAATATTTGAACGACGCCGATAAGGTGTTTACGATGTAAGAAGTTTGACGTGAGATGTTATACGTTGTACGTGAATCAAAAGCGTAAAACGTCCCACATAGAACATACAACCAAATAGAATGATAGAAGAAATAATTCAGCAATACCCGGCGGCCTACGAACGCATTAAACAAGCGACCGAAGCGCATGGCTTTCTGATGGGATCGGAAGTTTCGACCTGCTCCCTGCTGAAAACGCTGGCTGCAGCTAAACCTTCGGGCAGGTTTCTCGAACTGGGGACCGGCACGGGGCTGGCTACGGCGTGGATGCTGGATGGCATGGACGATAGGTCAACACTGGTATCACTGGATAACGACGAAACCCTTTTGAGCATAGCCAAGGAAAACCTGGGCGTGGATAAGCGGCTGACGCTGATCTGCACCGATGGCGGCGAATGGATCAGGGCGAATACAAAGCGCAAATTCAGCTTTATCTTCGCAGATACCTGGCCGGGCAAATACTATCTGCTGGATGAGGTGCTGGGCATGCTCGAAACAGGCGGATTGTATATCATCGACGATATGCTGCCGCAGTTGACCTGGCCCGCGGGTCATGCCGAAAAGGTGGAAAAGCTTTTGGCCGACCTTGACCGGCGCGAAGATGTGGTGCTGACCAAAATGGGATGGGCATCGGGAATCGTGATCGTGGTGAAGAAGTGAAAAAAGAGTTATACGTTTAACGTTGTACGTTATACGCTTAACCAATATTAAAGATTAAAAAAACGTAAAACGTACGACGTAGAACGTACAACAAAACCAAATAGCAATAACCGGTGAAATCAAAAAGTAACCGGTGTAATCAAAAACAATAACAATGGCAAAACTAAATTTCGGCGGCACGGAAGAAAATGTGGTAACCCGCGAAGAGTTCCCTTTATCAAAGGCACAGGAAATACTGAAGAATGAGACCGTAGCCGTTATCGGTTATGGCGTTCAGGGTCCCGGCCAGGCGCTCAACCAGAAAGACAACGGCATTAACGTGATCGTTGGTCAGCGTAAAAATTCAAAAACATGGGATAAGGCCGTAGCTGACGGCTTTGTACCCGGCGAAACCCTTTTCGAGATCGAGGAAGCCCTTGAGCGCGGTACCATCATCTGTTACCTGCTGAGCGATGCTGCCCAGATCGAGTTGTGGCCGACCGTTAAAAAACACCTGACAAAAGGAAAAGCGCTGTACTTTTCTCACGGCTTTGGCATCACTTTCAAAGAGCAGACCGGCATTATTCCCCCGGCTGATGTGGACGTATTCCTGGTAGCGCCGAAAGGCTCGGGCACTTCGCTGCGCCGTATGTTCTTGCAGGGCCGCGGCCTGAACTCAAGCTTCGCAATCTTCCAGGATGCAACCGGCAAGGCCCGCGACCGCGTGATCGCTTTGGGTATCGCCGTGGGCAGTGGTTACCTGTTCGAAACCGATTTCAAGAAAGAAGTTTACAGCGACCTTACCGGCGAGCGCGGTACGCTGATGGGTTGTATCCAGGGTGTATTTGCCGCTCAGTACGATGTGTTGCGCAGCAAGGGCCATTCGCCTTCTGAAGCGTTCAACGAAACTGTTGAGGAATTGACCCAATCGCTGATGCCGCTGGTGGCCGAGAATGGTATGGACTGGATGTATGCCAACTGTTCTACAACCGCGCAGCGCGGTGCGCTGGATTGGTGGAAGCGTTTCCGCGATGCGACCAAACCGGTGTTTGAAGAATTGTACAACAGCGTGGCAACAGGCAAGGAATCACAGCGTTCGATCGACTCGAACAGTCAGCCCGATTACCGCGAAAAATTAAACAAAGAGTTACAGGAGCTTCGCGAAAGCGAAATGTGGCAGGCCGGTAAAACCGTTCGCAGCCTGCGCCCTGAGAACCAGGTGGTGGAAGCATAGATTAGTAGCAGTTGCAGTAGGCAGTGGCAGTAAAACAAACTGCTACTGCTACTGCCGCTGCCACTCTAACTAATAAAATTATGAGTAAGACGCTATTTGATAAGATATGGGATGCACACGTTGTGAGCAGCAAGGAAGGCTTCCCGGATATTCTGTACATCGACACGCACTTCATCCACGAGGTGACAAGTCCCCAGGCATTTGACGGCTTGCGTAAAAGGGGCATTGGGGTACTGCGGCCAAAACAGACCGTAGCCACTGCCGATCATAACGTACCGACCTGGGATCAGCACCTGCCTATTAAGGAGGAACTTTCGCGCTACCAGGTGGATATGCTGGCCAAAAACTGTAAGGAATTCGGCATCGAGTTTTACGGGCTGGGCCATCCCTACCAGGGTATTGTGCATGTGATCGGTCCCGAGTTGGGTATTACCCGGCCGGGCGGTACTTACGTTTGCGGCGACAGTCACACATCAACCCATGGGGCCTTCGGCGCTATCGCGTTCGGTATCGGCACTTCGCAGGTTGAGCAGGTACTGGCAACACAATGTTTGCTCCAGTCGCGCCCGAAAAGGATGAAGATCGAAGTGAACGGCAAGCTGCAAAAGGGTGTGCTGGCTAAAGACATCATCCTGTATATCATTAGCCAGATAACGGCTGCAGGCGGTACGGGTTATGCCGTTGAATATGCCGGCGACGCGATCCGTTCGCTGAGCATGGAAGGTCGTATGACCATCTGCAATATGAGCATCGAAATGGGCGCCCGCTGCGGTTTGGTTGCCCCTGATGAAACGACCTTCGAGTATGTAAAAGGACGTGAGTTTGCCCCGAAAGGTGAAGAATGGGACAAAGCCCTGGCTTACTGGGAGACGCTCTACAGCGACGAAGATGCGCAGTTTGATAAGGTGCTGACCTATCGTGCCGAGGATATCGAGCCGATGATCACTTACGGAACCAACCCGGGTATGGGTATCGGCGTTACACAGCATGTACCGGCAACCAAAGATATTGACGCTACCGAGCAACTGTCGTATTCCAACTCGCTAAAATACATGGGTCTGCACGACAGCCAGGAAATGCTGGGCCAGCCGATCGATTATGTGTTTATCGGCAGTTGTACCAATTCTCGCATTGAAGACCTGCGCTTAGTGGCCGGATTCCTGAAAGGCAGGAAGAAAGCTGACGGCGTAACCGTTTGGATCGTTCCCGGCTCAAAACAAGTGCAGAAACAGGCTTTGGCCGAGGGATTGGACAAGGTATTCGAAGAAGCGGGTATCCCGCTCCGCGAACCGGGTTGCAGCGCATGTTTGGCCATGAACGAGGATAAGATCCCGGCAGGAAAATATTGCGTTTCCACTTCGAACCGAAACTTTGAAGGGCGCCAGGGACCAAATTCAAGGACGTTTCTTGCCAGTCCGCTGACGGCTGCCG
>DASZWG010000159.1:0-16992 GCA_035546675.1 Mucilaginibacter sp.
AAGCAGCAAACAGTAGATAGGCCATTATAGAAGGAAGAATTTTCATTATATTTCGGTTAACCGGGCGGCTTTTGGTTCGACAGTGATCTAAGTTAGCTAATAATCATTTAAGGATGCTCATTTTTTTAGGGACGAAATTACCACATACATAGAAATACCGACCCCGGCGAGCGACAGGATGGCCGTAACCCATTTGGTGTGGTGGCCAGCCGACTGATCGATCTTATAACCAGCAAAGGTAAATATGCCGATAATGGCTATCATCTGGAAACCCACACCGGTGTATTTGGCATAAGCATTTACCTCGCGGCTACTATCGTCATTCTGTTCATTTTTAGCCATCTGCAAATCTATTCATTTTTTATAACTCGCAATCGTCCCGCTTGTGCCGCCTTAAAACTTACCTGCAGGTAAACTAATTTAGGGTGAACTGAAGTTATTTAGTAAATTAGCAAGGCTTTTATAAACTACGGTTGCATCTTGAAGCGCATTTCTGAAAACCCAGTCATACGAATATTTTTCCCGGTTGTGTTGCTGCTGATGGCGGGGTGTTCTCTCGAAAAAAAGACGGGCTTCAACCGGGCGATGCAAAACCTGACCGCGCATTATAATATCCTGTTCGACGCGAACGAAATACTGCGCCAAAAGCAGCAAAGCTATGCACTGTCATTTATCGACTCCTACAACGATATTTTAAGCGTTTACCAGGATACCACGGCAAAAAGTACAAGTCCTGATAAAGACCTTGAAGATGCCAAGCAAAAGGCAGGCAAGATCATCAATATTAAGGAGCAAAGTCACTACCTCGGCGACGCATATTTAGTGCTGGGCAAGGCCGATTACCTGGAAGGGGACTATTTTGATGCTGTTGAGTTCTTCAGCTATGTGGTGCGTTCCTTTGCCAATAAACCCAAACTGACCGAAGAAGCGCTGGCCTGGAAGGCTAGATCACTGATCCACTTGGGTCAATTACCACAGGCAAAGCTGGTGATTGACTCCGCCATACAACATATTGTAAAAAAAACTCCCCGAAATACGATCACGGAAATCTACGCCGTGAAACTGCAATATGACATCGATGCACAGGATTATACCGACGGCGAGGATATGGCTGTAAAAGCGATAAAATCTTCACGCGAAAAAGCCGAGCGGCTGCGCTGGACCTTTATACTTGCCCAGTTACAGGAACTGAATAACAAACCGGCGGATGCTTATAAAAACTATACCAGCATCGTAAATAGTAATGCTCCTTTCGAAATGGCCTTTAATGCCAGCCTGAACCGTATCAGGATAGATCAGAACAAGAACGGTATAAAAACCAGCCGTATCGACCAGCTTAAAGCACTGCTGAATAATGAAAACAATAAGGACTTTGCCGACCAGATCTATTACCAGGTTGCCCAGCAGTATTATGCGGATAAGGATATCAATAACGCTGTAAAAAACTATAAGTTGTCGGTTCGCTTGAGCAGGAAAAATCAAAACCAAAAGGGGCTATCCTACTTAAGGCTTGCCGATATTTTTTTTAAGGACAAGGCCGACTATGTAAGCGCCAAAAAGTATTACGATAGTACCCTGATGAACCTTTCGCCCAATTATCCGGGTTACCAGATAATACAGAAGAAGAGCAATAACCTGCAATTGCTGGCCGACAGGTTTGGCATCATCGCCAGGGAAGACACCCTGCAAATGCTGGCTAAACTGGATAATAAGGCCAGGGCCGCCAAGATCGATGTGCTGGTGAATCAGGAAATATTAAGACGGCAGCAGGCTTCGGGCCCGGCAGTTACAACCTACAATGAGCAGGGCGGCAACGGCCCCTCAGCAGAAACGGGAGGCACGTTTTACTTTTATAATTCCAATGCGGTAAGCCAGGGATACAACGATTTTAAGCGCCAATGGGGTAACCGGAAACTGGAGGATAACTGGCGCAGAAGCAACAAAGCAAGCAGTGAAATAGCGGGAGGTAATCCGCCAAACGTCGACCCTGACGCCTCGCCCGACCAGGTTGCGCAGAACTCTAATTCCATGACCGCGGGCGCCTATCGACAGCAACTGATCAAAAATATTCCGCTTACACCCGAGATGATGGCGCAATCAAATGCCCGCATTTACAACGCCTATTTTGACATCGCCAATTTTTATCGCGATATACTTGCTGATAAACAGGACGCTATCGCCACCTATGAGCTGTTGCTCAGCCGCTTCCCTGATACACCCGATAAGCCCGCTATTTACTATAACCTGTACCGTTTGTACAGCGATATCAATCCGGACAAATCAGATTATTATAAAAACCTGATACTGAAAAATTATGCTGACACCCCGTTCGCGCACGTGATCATTAATCCCGGCTATGCCTCGGGTTCGAATGATGCCGAAGCCATATTGAACGAACAATACGACCAGGTATATGACCTGTATTCCAAAAAGGACTACAAGGCCGCCATCAGCAGTATAGATGATCTGCAAAAAAGAAAACCCGGTAATAAATGGTCGGCGCAGCTTGCCTACCTGAGGGCCATATCGGCGGGGCACATGGAAAAAGTCGATTCATTCAGAAATGACCTGGTGAAGATCGTTAATGAATACCCGAATGACAAGCTGATCGTACCGCTTGTGAAGCAGCACATTACCTACGTAGATGCACATAAGGATGCGATGGCTAAAAGGGAATTTGCCCTGATGGATAAAGATCCCAACGAGGAACCGTTCGTCCCGCCGGTGAACGACGAAGAACAGCGGGCCGCCATCAGATATAATAACATCATTGCCGAACACCAGCAGGAGGCGGTAAAACAGGCTGAGGCCTATAAAGAGGCGCAAAGAAAGAAAGAACAGGCAAACCAGCTAACGTCCAATAAACCCGGCGTGGATCAATCGGCGAAGAGTGATTCCGGCCGCGTTGCGCCGCCAAATGCAAAACCTTCTATATTCTCGATGCGCGACAGCACTAATTACTATTTTGTGATAAATGTGAGCACCGGCACAACTAACCTGGCATCTTCACGTTTTGGAATAGGGCAGTTTAACCGGGCCAATTTTCAGCCTGGTGCCATAACACACCAGTTGCTGCCGATTGGAGACAGTACGCAATTGATCTACGTAGGCCGTTTTTACAGCATTGGTACGGTTAAGGATTATGCGAGAGCGATCATTCCCCTGATGCCCGATATTATGAAGGTGCCAAAGGATGAATACAGCTTTTTTATCATCACCAAAGAGAACTTAGATAAACTGACAAGCAAAAAGATGCTCGATAGTTATATAGATTATTATCAAAACAATTACTGAAATCGTTACTTTGCTCATATTTTTTGACAGAAAAAAATGATCGTAAAACTTTCTCAGCAGGATATCAGGCGGTACAATTGGTATATATGGAAATTCTTCATTGGCTGTGTCCTTTTGATGGCATTGCTTATCGTGATCACTTATCTCGGTGCTTTCGGGCCGCTTCCTTCTTTCCGCGACCTCGAAAACCCCAAAAGTGAGCAGGCGTCAGAGATCATCTCGTCCGACCAGCAACTGCTCGGCACCTATTATGTTAAGAACAGGCTCAATGTCACGTATAAGGAGATATCGCCCAACGTGATACACGCGCTGGTGGCTACCGAAGATGAGCGTTTTTACGAACATTCGGGCATCGACTTCAGGCGCACATTCAGCATTCTTTTCCTCAACCTGTTCAAGCGCCAGGGAGCCAGCACCATTACTCAACAACTGGCTCTAAACCTGTTCTCGCAGCGTTCGCATAACAAGCTGATACGTCTCACCCAGAAATTAAAAGAATGGATCACGGCGGTGCAGCTCGAGCGCCATTACACCAAACAGGAGATTATTACCATGTACCTCAATACAGTAGATTTCGGCGCTTATAATACCTACGGTATCAAATCGGCATCGCTTACCTATTTTAATACTACGCCTGACAAGCTAACGCCCGACCAAGCCGCCCTGCTGGTGGCGATGATCAACGGGCCGGGTATTTACTCGCCCATCAATCACCCGCAGAATGCGCTTAATCGCCGAAACAATGTAGTGTTACCCCTGATGAAAAAAATGGGCTTTATTTCAGAAGGGCAACTGGAAGAGTTCCGAAACCAGCCTTTAGGACTGCATTTTAAACCGATCAACCATAATGAAGGCCCTGCCCCTTATTTCAGGGCGGTGCTGAAACGAGAGATCCAGAAGATATTCCAGGATGAATCTATAACCAAGGCTGACGGTACGCCTTACGACCTGGACCGCGACGGGCTGAAAATCTACACGACCATTAACCTGACCATGGAGAAGTATGCTGAAGAGGCACAGGCTGAATATATGCGCCAGCTGCAGGTCCAGTTCGACCAGCACTGGCATGGTGTAAGCCTTTACAGGAATGTGAGAAACTTTAAGCTGTTGCTTAATGAAGGTATGCACCGTTCTGACCGCTACAGGGCCGATACCCTGCAGGGTATGACTCCCGAACAGATCAAAAAGGATTTTAACACGCCTGTCAAAGTAGACTTGTTTACCTGGAAGGGTGATACGACCATGACCATGAAGCCGATCGATTCCATCGTATATTCAAAACTGCTACTTAGGAACGCGCTCATGAGTATGGACCCAACAACCGGCTACATCAAAGCCTGGGTTGGGGGTATCAGCTTTGAACATTATAAATATGACCAGGTAAAAATGGGTGCACGACAAGTTGGTTCTACTGCAAAACCCTTTACTTATGCAGTAGCCATCGATAATGGGTATTCACCCTGTATGAAAGTTGACAATGTACCAGTTAGCATCCCGATACCCGGTCAACCCGACTGGGTACCTCGGCAATCACAATCCGATCTGCAGCCCGGAGCAATAACACTGACGACCGCCCTGGCATATTCGCAAAATTATGTTACCGCTTACGTGATGAAACAGGTGGGTCCGGTGCTGGTAAGCAACCAAATAAAAAAGATGGGCATCACCACCCCGGTTGGGCCATACCCATCTATCTGTCTTGGTGTTTTTGATGCATCGGTGTTTGACATGACCGGGGCTTACTCGGTATTTGCCAATCACGGTATCTGGACCGAGCCAACCTTTTTGCTGCGGATAGAAGATAAAAAAGGTAATGTGCTCTATACGCATAAGCCCAGGGTGGTACAGGCTCTGAATGCCCAGACAGCGTATGTTATGACCTATATGATGAAATCCGTAATCCAAAATGGAACAGGATCACGACTGATTTACAAATACCACATTACCAACCCCGTAGCAGGCAAAACTGGTACCACTCAGGACAACTCGGACGGTTGGTTCATCGGTATGGTTCCGCAATTGGTTACCGGCGTATGGACAGGCTGCGAGGACCGCGATATCCATTTCCGGTCGACACGGCTTGGCGAAGGCGCTAATACGGCATTGCCTATTTTTGCCCTGTATATGAAAAAAATATACGCCAATCCCGACCTGGGCATTAAGCAAAATGTGGATTTCGATCCGCCTAAGAACCCGCTGACCATTACACTGGATTGCAGCGCTTACGATCAGCAGACGCAGGGTACGCAGCAGTCTGATGTAGATAAAAAGCTGGGATTTTAAGTTTTTGTTGTAAAGTTGTAAAGTTGGGGACGGCAAAGCCCTGATGACTCAATGAAAGATTTCGATCATAAGGCAGCGCTGAAAAAAATTCCGCATAAACCCGGCGTATACCAGTTCTGGGATACCGATAATGAACTGATGTATATCGGGAAGGCAAAAGATCTGCGCAACCGGGTCAATTCCTATTTTAACAAGGACATCAATGTCAATGCTAAGACGAGGGTTCTTGTTTCCAAAATACGTAACATCACCTTTACCATAGTCGATTCCGAGGTCGATGCCTGGCTGCTGGAGAACAGCATGATCAAAAAACACCAGCCCAGGTACAATGTGATGCTGAAAGATGATAAGACCTACCCCTGGATCATCATCAAGAACGAACATTACCCCCGCATTTTCTGGACGCGCCGCATCATTCGTGACGGCTCAAAATACCTGGGGCCCTATGCGTCGGTCAGCATGATGCATGCTATCCTCGACCTGATCAGGGAAACATACCCCCTGCGCACCTGCAACCTGGCGCTCACTCATGAAAATATCGACGCCGGTAAATTCAAAGTATGCCTGGAGTACCAGTTGGGCAATTGCAAAGGCCCGTGCCAGAACCTGCAAACGGAGGAAGATTACGATCATAATATCGAGGAGATAAAGGACATCCTGAACGGCAAAATAAGCGCTGTGATCAGGAACCTGAAAGCCGATATGGAGTCGGCCGCCGCTAACCTGAATTTTGAACTGGCTCACCGGCTGAAAAGAAAATTCGACCTGCTTGAGAACTACCAGAGTAAATCCACGGTGGTTAATTCATCCATTACCGATGTAGACGTGTTCAGTATCGCATCCGATGAAAAATATGCTTTTGTGAATTTCCTGAAGGTAATGAACGGGACTATCATTCAAACCCAGACCATAGAACTGAAGAAAAGGCTGGACGAAAGCGATGAAGAGCTGCTGAGCCTTGCCATATCAGAATTCAGAACGAGGTATGACAGCCATTCAAAAGAGGTGATCGTACCATTTGACATTGATATTGATGATGCGTCGATCAAATTTACCGTGCCAAAGCTTGGCGAAAAGAAGAAGCTGCTCGATCTTTCCCGCAAAAACGTACAGTTTTTCAAAAAAGAAAAGATCGATCAGTACGAAAAGCTAAATCCCGAGGTCAGGACCGAAAGGCTGCTTACGACCATGATGAAGGATTTGCGGATGAACCAGTTGCCCCGGCATATCGAATGTTTCGACAATTCAAATTTCCAGGGACGATACCCCGTTTCAGCGATCGTGGTTTTCAGAGATGGCAAGCCTTCGAAAAAAGACTACAGGCATTTTAATGTAAAGACCGTTGAGGGGCCGAATGATTTTGCTACGATGGAAGAAGCTGTTTTCAGGCGGTACAGGCGAATGCTGGACGAGGGATCGGAGCTGCCCCAA
This sequence comes from Mucilaginibacter sp., assembly GCA_035546675.1. GTDB lineage: Bacteria > Bacteroidota > Bacteroidia > Sphingobacteriales > Sphingobacteriaceae > Mucilaginibacter. Next base: position 7,009 of record DASZWG010000159.1, read on the forward strand.
CTGATCATCATCGACGGTGGCAAAGGGCAGCTATCCGCAGCGATTAAAAGCCTGAAGTTGCTGGGCATCGATAAGCAGGTAACCGTGATCGGCATTGCCAAGCGGCTCGAAGAATTATATTACCCCGGCGACCAGTACCCATTGTATTTAGATAAAAAATCCGAAACGCTGAAGATCATTCAGCAGTTGCGGGATGAAGCCCATCGATTTGGTATAACCTTTCACCGCAAAAAGCGGGATAAGGGTACGCTGGCCACAGAGCTTGAACTGATCGAAGGCATTGGCAAAACTACGGCGGATAAGCTGCTGAAATACTTCAGGTCGGTTAAAAAAATACGCGAAGCATCCGAAGAAGACCTGATGGAGGTAGTTAATACCAAACAGGCAAAGGCGATACGGGATTATTTTAGTCCGAAGTCTGAAGCCCTGAGTCCTAAGCCGGGCATATAAATAAAAAGTCTTAAATCCTGAGAGACTTAAGACTTTATATCTACTAAAGACTTTTAACTTAAATTAGTATTGCCAAAGATTAAGCTCCCAATCCATCAACTGTTTCTTGATACGTTCGGATTCGTAAAGCCGGTCTATGCCCTGGGCGTAGTCTTTGATACGCTCGTCCTTATCGTTCGATACCTTGACGATATAACTGGCGAATAATCGTTTCATAAATACGTCGTCGAAACTTAAGCCTGTCGCATCATTTTCACCGCTGATTGCTTCATGTGTAGCCAGTATCGGGCGTGCATCGGGGAAATAGATCCAGAATGCGGGCTGATAGTCACTTTCAACGCCAGCGATCTTGATCCTGACCATCGGAGCAATACCGACGATACGCGGTTCGAAAACGGAACGCTGCTTATCGAATATCCAGTCTTCCTTGATACGGAATTTCACAATACTGTCGGGGTTAAATTCGCCCGGTTTCATTACGGAACCTACTTTGTCGCCGTTGGCATCAAACTTGTCAACCATCACGCTGTCGGCCATTTTGGCTTTTGCCTGTGCAGCAGTAAGCGGTTTTGCAAACGAGTCGCCATCAGGGTCATTTTTCGGGTCGGGCGTAGCGTCATACGCTGTCAGCTCACCCGCAGCTATCGCGTTCATCAGTACATCGATTAGGCGCAGCTTAGGCGATGCCAGGTACTGGTTCATTTTCTCGCGCAGGTCTATTTCGCGCCATACGCGTTTCTGGTAAGCCACATCAGCCTCGCGCAGGTAAGGATAAGGTGTAACCCTTGCGCTGATGATGTTCACCTTTTTATAATAGCCGTCCAATGGCCTGTCGAAATGTTTCGGCGGGGTTACGGCCTGCTTTGGCGTAGTGTCGACAGGTTGCTGCTGCTGAGTTGTTACAGCCGCACCACTGTTCGTATTGCTCACCTGGGTCTGTGCTGGCTTCTTAGCCGAAGTTTTCTTCCTTCTCTGGCCAAAAGCAGCCACACAAGCCATACAAAGTACAATAACCAGAATTCTCTTTTTCATGATGCCTTTAATTTGCACTTAAAATAATATCATCTACGCTACGCTGCCCTCCGGGACCTTTGACCAGTATTTCGCCGAATGCGATCCTGGAACCGGGACGTATGTTATTTAATGCCGACTTCATAGCAGGTGTAAGCGTGTTGCTGTTACTTTGCAGTACGATCGCATCCTGGCGCGGATTAAATATGTACATGTTAAATCTTACCACTTCAAATTTAATGTCGAAATAAAAGTTGTCCAGTTTGGCAAAAAGCCTGTCCTGTGATTTTAAATTAGCTGAACTTGTCGTTCCGCTGCTCCTGCCTGCAAACTCTGCCTTCGGGTCAGGTATACGTTTGATCCGGAATAAAGTTTTACCTAAAACCTGGGTTTTGCCGGGCATTATTTCACCGGATACCGTTATGGTCGCATCACCCGGATTGTTAACCGTAACCATATATTGCCCGTCTTTACCTGCTATACTTCCATTGGATATACTTACGCGCAGTTTTTCTTTCGGAATGCCGGGCGCCGATATCGATACCGGGTTGTCTACCCCGATGAACAGCACGTTCATTTTATCAGGCGATACGACCGCCGAAGGGCGCGCCACCTGGTAGGTCTGCGGCAGAGTAGTATAAGTTTTATAGGTACCGTCAGCTTGCTTAACCTTGATCGTACCTACCCAGGTATGAATACCTTCGCTTCCTGTGTTGCCAGTATATTTTCCTTTTCCAGCTTCCACGGGAATGCTTGCACCATCTACTGTAATAGCCGGGGATGATTTTGAGTCATAAGCGGTCAGGAACACGTCAGCCGTATAAGGCTGCCCAACCAATACATAGCTTGTGGGAGCGACTGCAACAGCGTTAAACTGATCCAGATTAATTTGTGCCTGGTCAACTTTGCCCAATATTTTCTTTATGATCTCGTTCTCAGAGTTCTTCAGGTCAGCCTGTATTTTTACCAGGGCAGTCATAGCGGCACCCATCGGGATGCCTTCTCCAAAATTAGCCTGTTCCCAGTCTTTATGCGGAAAGCCCGGCCTGGGTTTCGGCGCTGTTGCCTGTAGTGCCAGGTTCATGCCAACAGTATCTTTAGGATCAAGAAGGCCTAATAATTCTTTTCTGGTCGCGTTGATCTTATCATGCAATGTGTAAGCGTTCTTTCTGCGATCAACCATCAGGTCTACCGATTCGTCCAAGCTTTCGCGGCCTTCATAATCGCCTGTTGATGGGTTCATACCACCTGTTTCCTGCGACATTTTATTTTCCAGAGACATAATGAAAGCATCGAGATCGTTTGCAACCTTACGGGCCTCAAGCGCTTTTTCATAAGGCACTTTTGCACGTTCCGGCTCATCCTTCAGCTTTGTTGCCTCGAATGCTTCGAAGGTATTCTGAATGCCTGTCTGCACATTTGCTTTAGATGCTCTCAGGCTATCGCTTATATTTTTGAAAGAGTCCAGCAAATTTGCAGGTACATCCAGTGCGATCAAACCTAAAAGCACCAGGTACAATATACCTATCATTCGCTGTCTTGGGGTTTCTTTACCGCCGGCCATTTGCTTATTGTTCTATTATTTACAAAGCTGGTTATTAATCAATTAAGCACGAGGCTGACTCATTGCCGATAACATATTACCATAGATCGAGTTCAGCGAACTCAGGTTCTTGGCCAAACGTGCAACTTCTGCCTTGAACTGCTGCGAATCATCCAGCGATTCGGTGAAGTTTTGCATCGTGTTTGCCATATTATGGTAGAATTTGTTCATCGATTTCAGATGAGCGCTCGAATCCTGCAGCTCAAGCTCGTATACCGCGTTCAGAGCCGACAGGTTTTTGGCCAGGTTATTCACCTGCTCATGATATGCTTTTGAATCGACGTCCGAATTGGCCAGCTCAGCAAGATTAGCCGATGCCGCCTCGAATGCGCTGCTCAGTTTATCATAACTTGCCGATGCCGTTTTTACCTTTGTCGTAAATTCGGAAGTGGCAGTTCCCGCATCGGCAACCTTCGATATGGCAGCAACCTTATCGCCGAAAGTACGCAGACCTTCGCCCAGGCTGCCGATCAGTTCCGGACCGATCTTGGCATCATCAAGCATTTTGTCAAGTGCCGCCGTATTTGAAGGTGCAGCTATTCCGCGCGCACTCGCTTTGGGCAGCTCACCTTTAAAATCTTCACTCAATTCGGGGTAAACACGCGTCCAGTCTAAGTGCTCTTCTTCTTTTTCCCTCTGGAAACCCAAAAGGAAGAACAGCATTGCTTCGGTTATCAGACCCGCCGAAATAAATGTACCGCCATAAGGCCAGTGCTGGATCTTGAACAATAACCCGATGATTACGACTGTTGCACCCCAGGATACGATATTAGTGATCCCATAAGGCTTTTTGTTAGCTGCCATAATGATGTTAAAATTATTTAGTTTTAATTTAGTGACGTTAATTAGTGCTTGTCTTTTATATCCCGGCCCAGGAAGTGTGTTACACAACGGAACCCGATATATGACTTAGCTGTATCCTGGTATTCATAAGTACGCGTAGAATTTTGCAGGAAGTATCCCACATCTTTCCATGACCCGCCCCGCACAACTTTGCGCTTCAGCGCAGGCGGATCGTTTGGTTTCGCCTCGTAGTCGAAGCTTGGAGCCAAATCGTTAACAAAGGTAGATGCCGATTCCTCAAAAGCTGACGAGGTCCATTCAGCAACGTTACCGGCCATGTTATACAGACCGTAATCGTTCGGGAAATAAGAACGAACATTTACGGTATAAGCGCCGCCGTCATCCGTATAGTCGCCGCGGCCCGGCTTAAAGTTTGCCAGCAGGCATCCTTTTGCATTCTTAATATAAGGGCCGCCCCAGGGATAATCAGTCCCTATCCTGCCGCCACGCGCTGCATATTCAAACTCAGCTTCGGTTGGCAGTTCATAAGGAAGACGGTGGGGCAAACCACGCGAATCTTTATAAGCATCGTTATAGCGGGTACGCCATACGTTAAATGCACGTGCCTGGCGCCATGTTACCCCTACTACAGGATAATTGCGAAACGCAGGGTGCGAAAAGTATCCTTCAACCATCGGCTCGTTGGCTGCGTAAGAAAAATCGCTCAGCCAAACCAGCGTATCCGGGTAAACCGGAACGGTATCGCGCAGGATAAAATCAGAACGCTTCTTAGTTTTATCATAATGATGATTTGCGGCATCGCGCAGGATCATGATGGAATAGTTGTATTTCAGCAGGCGAACATCGAGTTCGTTGCGGTCAAACACACGGTCATCACCCTGGTAAAACATACCCTGCAGTTTGGCAAAATTTGATGCATTGCCTTTTTTACTGGGATTGAAAGAAATAGGATAATGTTTTACGTAGTTCCAGTTGATGTATTTTTTGCCGTTGGTATTTGCATTGGCACCTTTGGGGGTAATGAAATATTTGGGATCGTTCAGATAATTGGTAATCGCTATCGAATCGCGCACCCAATTAACAAATTGCCTGTATTTACTGTTGGTGAGTTCGGTTTCGTCCATGAAAAACGGCGGAACGGTAACCTGCTTCGTTTGAGCTATCTGGGAAAAGGTGATATCCTGATCGGTCTGTCCCATCAGGAACGAGCCGCCCGGGATGTAAACCATTCCGTAAGGTACCTCTGCCCTGAAAGTTCTCTCTGGTATACCCACTACCTCGCCTCTGTCACCGCCTCGGCCACAGCCGCCAAGTAAAATGCCACCGGCTAAAACGACTATCAAAAAGTAAATACGTTTCATATTGAAATCAAAATCAGTTATTTAAGCAATGCAGCCCAACTAATATATTAAATAAGATTAATCAAAACACAAATATGTTTTTTTATATTTAAACAATTTGACCCTACGGGTAACAAAAATATAAATTAATAGTTTATTCTGTCAAAAAAACACAATAAGTTATTCTGCTACCTGTACCCTGCGTTGCCTGATACAAATATGTGCCATTATACGGTTCAACACACGGAAAGTTGCAGACCTTTGGTATAAATTACTATTAATTATTTGTTTACCATCTTTACATATTGTTCGATGGCCATGGTCATGGACGGAGCGCCGGGAGTAGGCGCCGGGATATCAAGGATAAGATCAGCATCAAGCACCGCTTTATGTGTAGTAGCCCCAAATGCAGCGATACGGGTGTTATTCTGCTTAAAATCAGGGAAGTTCTTGTAAAGTGACTGTATGCTGGAAGGGCTGAAAAAGGCCAGTACATCGTAAAAAACATCGGCAAGATCGGACAGATCACTGCACACAGTACGGAACAAAACGGCAGGAGTAAAGTCGTAGCCATTATCCAGCAAAAATTTCTGTGTCTCTTCGGCAGCTACGTCGGAACAGGGGTACATGAACTTTTCGTTCGAGTGTTTTTTCAAAACTTCAGCCAGGTCAGCTGCGGTTTGTTTTCCGAAAAATATTTTCCTTTTACGATACTGGATATATTTCTGAAGGTAAAGCGCGATAGTTTCGGAAAGGCAGAAGTACTTCATGTCAACCGGTACCTCGAAACGCATCTCCTCGCAAATGCGGAAAAAATGATCGGCGGAATTTCTGCTGGTAAAGATCACTGCGGTAAAATCGGCCAGGTTGATCTTTTCTTTGCGAAAATCCTTGGCCGGTACACCTTCAACATGAATAAATGATCTGAAATCGATCTTCAGGTTGTACTTTTTCGCCAGTTCGGCGTAGGGGTTTTTATCATTCTCTGGTTTGGGTAAGGTAACCAATATGCTTTTAACCTTTTTCTTTCTGTCTTCCAAAATTCAATAACTATAAAAGCCAAACACCTATATCTTCAGTGCCTTAATCAATATTAGAACGGGGCAAATTTCGAGGGCACAAAGATACACAATTAAATAAAATTTATGAAATAGTATGTTAGAAATGATGTTTACGCTGCTTCTGAGGTACTGCCAGATAAATATGGCTACGACCAAAACCAGCGCGATTAAAAGCACATAAGGGATATACTGGCTGGCCAGCAAACTGAAGCAAAGCGTAACCGGCAGAAACACAAAAGCGATGTTGAAGTAGGTCAGGAACAGGACTGAAAGGTATTCGCTCACCAGCCTGTTGATATCAAATACAAATCCCAGGAATTTTACGATCAGGAACTTTACGGCGAACAGGACCAGGATGATAAAAGACAGGGAAACAAAAAGCTGGAAACCACTGATGGAATAATAAACATGATAATAGGCCGCAAGCTGGTACAGGAATAATCCAAATGTAAAACCAAACAGCAGGAAAAGGGCAATAAATGTCCACGAGCTGATAAACCCGCCATCATCCTTACTTACCTGGTTCAGCATGCGCTTACTGTAAAACGATTGCCAGATGCTTTCGAAATCCTTGCCCATAATACGATGCAGGATGGCCGTATAGATGATGAGACCGAGAATAATGACGATGGTCCAGGGATCGCGCGTCTCGCGGGCTTTCCCCTCCTGCAGCAGCCCGTTGCGGGCCATGGGTATATCGAGAAAATCCTGACCTGTATATAAATATTTTTTTAGCAGTGTATCGATCAATTGATTATGACGCGTCGAATCACCCGGGGCAATGTATTGTGTCGCAAGGGAGTCGGATATAAACTGCTGACGCTGTTGCATAGCCAGCGCAACCGAATCCAGAAAAGGAAGTTTACCGTTTTGCTGATCGCGGATAAGCATCGTATCTCCGCCTGAAATATTGGTTGTATCCTGTTGTGCGTATGCCCCGAAAGAGCTTAATAAAAAAAATATGAGACTAACAACGATCAGGCGCATATCAAAGTGAACAGGGTAAAACCAGGTGCAAATTTACCGTATTATTTTGTTCCGGGGTTTCCGATTTATTAAGATTTTAGTTTGCTGTGCGAATTATACCGATTTTTGCCTCATGGCTGGTATCTATATCCATATCCCCTTTTGCAAACAGGCTTGCTATTACTGCGATTTTCACTTCAGTACTTCGCTTACTTATAAAAAGGAGCTGCTGGGTGCGCTGATCCGTGAAATATCCCTGCAAAAAAATTACCTGGAAGGAGAAACCATTGAAACGATTTATTTTGGTGGCGGAACCCCGTCACTCTTATCCGGAGAAGAGATCAGTTCAATCACAGATGCCATTGAACACATCCATACAGTATCTTCGGAGGCAGAAATCACACTTGAAGCCAATCCGGATGATCTGAACGCCGAGAGGATCAGATCGCTCAGAAACACGCCAATAAATAGGTTTAGCATCGGCGTCCAATCCTTTTTTGATGAGGACCTGGCCTGGATGAACCGGGCTCACCGGTCGGTCGAAGCTGAAAGTTCCGTTAAACGTGCGCAGGATGCAGGTTTTGAAAACATCACCATCGACCTGATCTACGGTTACCCGCTACTGACCGACAGAAAATGGAAGGAAAACTTAGAAAAAGCATCCGCATTACAGATTCCGCACCTATCCGCCTATTCGATGACTGTTGAACCGCGCACGGCCCTGGCATCTTTCATCAAACAAAAAAAACAGCCAGCGATGAACGAGGATCAAAGCGCTGCCCAATTTATGCAGTTAATGGAAGCCATGCAGGCACAGGGTTTCGAGCATTACGAAATATCCAATTTTTGCAGGCCCGGACACTATTCGCGGCACAATACCAGCTACTGGAAAGGAGCTAAATACCTCGGCATCGGTCCTTCGGCACATTCCTACAACGGTGAAACACGGCAATGGAACCTTCCCAATAACACCAAGTATATCCAAAGTATTAATAAAGACGTTATTCCTGCTGAAAGAGAAGTATTAATGGAGAATGACCGACTGAATGAATACATCATGACCTCGCTACGCACGATGTGGGGGCTCGACCTGGTTAAGCTGAATAGCATTGCGGCGGGTACATCTGATTTGTTGCTGAAAGCTGCACAGGCATTCTTCGAGAAGGGGTGGCTGAAACAGGAAAACAACAAAATTCTCCTTACCCAAACCGGCAAGCTATATGCCGATCACATTGCTTCTGAACTGTTTTTTTGAGCGTGATATCTACGAATTTATAGCCGTTTCGGATTAAAAATTCTTAAAACCTGTAGCTATTAGAAACTGTTGCCCTGTAAAAACCGCTGACCGGCAAGCACCCGTATCTCCATACAAATAACTCACAAATCGAAATGAAAAAATTAATGATCGCGATGCTTGCAGTAGCAGCTATTGCATTGGCATCCAAAACAACTTACGCGCAAACCAAAATGGTAGGCGGAGCGCCCATGTATCCTACAAAAAACATAATTGAAAACGCCGTTAACTCGAAGGACCATACTACGCTGGTAGCAGCCGTAAAAGCCGCCGGGCTTGTCCAGACGCTCGAAGGCCCTGGCCCGTTCACGGTTTTCGCCCCGACCAACGAAGCGTTTGACAAACTGCCTGCCGGAACGGTTAATAACCTGCTGAAGCCGGAAAACAAAGCAACCCTGACTAAAAGTCTCACCTATCATGTGGTAGCAGGCCGCTTGAGCTCGGCTGATCTGATGGCTAAAATAAAAGAAGGTAATGGTAAGGCCGAACTTACCACCGTGGAGGGCGGTAAGCTGTGGGTGATGCAAAAAGGTAAAAAACTATACCTGGTTGATGAAAAAGGGGACAAATCGTGGATCACTATACCAGACGTTAACCAGAGCAACGGGGTGATACACGTCGTAAATACCGTACTGATGCCCAAATAAATTGTAGGATAAATAAGTGATTAGCTGTTAATTGAATGAAAAGCCCGGGGCAAGAGTTTCCGGGCTTTTTTGTGTCAGTTCTCTATCAAAATGACCCTGCTCATTTTAACCTTTTCGTTTTTAAACTATTTTTGCTTGTTAATTTAATGTGAACATGGCCTTAACCCTGACTGAGATAGATAGAGTCGACCACATCAGTAAAGAGGATTTTATCAATGATTATCTGAAGCCAAGAAGGCCATTGGTGATACGAAAAGCAACAAAAAATTGGCCCGCGCTACAAAAATGGACCTTTGATTACCTGAAGGAAGTTGTTGGTGATAAGTTAGTGCCATTGTACGATAGTTCCAAAGCCGACCCCTCAAAACCCATTAATGCAGCGGCCTCGGAAATGAAATTCAGCGATTATATCGATCTTATTCAAACCCAGCCAACTGATCTGAGGATATTTCTTTTTGACCCGATCAAACATGCGCCAAAACTGCTGGACGATTACCGCTCCCCTACCGACCTGATGGGGGGATTCCTCGATAAATACCCCAACATGTTTTTCGGCGGTGCCGGTTCGGTTACTTTCCTGCATTACGATATCGACCTGGCCCACATTTTCCATACACACTTCAATGGCCGTAAGCATGTAATGCTGTTCGACTACAAATGGCGTGAGCGCCTTTATTGCATGCCCTTTGCCACTTATGCGCTGGAGGATTATGATATCGAAAAACCGGATTTTGAGAAATTTCCCGCGCTGGACGGTATTGAAGGACAGCAGGCCATACTGGAACATGGCGATACCCTCTTTATGCCG